>JADJZB010000030.1:0-92500 GCA_016719485.1 Holophagales bacterium | reverse complement strand
GTCCCAAGGGTCCGGCTGTTCGCCGGTTAAAGCGGTACGTGAGCTGGGTTCAGAACGTCGTGAGACAGTTCGGTCCCTATCTCGTGTGGGCGCAGGAAATTTGAGGGGCCCCGACCCTAGTACGAGAGGACCGGGTTGGACGAACCTCCTGTGCACCGGTTGTCGCGCCAGCGGCACACGCCGGGTAGCGGAGTTCGGTAGGATAAGCGCTGAAGGCATATAAGCGCGAAGCCGACCCCAAGATTAGATTTCCCCAGGGGGCAACCCCTCTGAAGGACCGTGGGAGACGACCACGTTGATAGGCTGGGTGTGGAAGCTGCCAAGCTACGGCAAGGCGCGAAGCTGACCAGTACTAATCGTCCGTGAGGCTTGGCCATAAAATTCTTGAGGCGCGAAGTGCTTCGACGAAACGAAATGACGACTCGATTCTGGGACTTGGTAAGTAATCAAGTTTTCCGGTGGCCATATCGAAGGGGCTCCACCCGTTCCCATTCCGAACACGGCAGTTAAGCCCTTCAGAGCCCATGGTACTGCACGGGTCAACTGTGTGGGAGAGTAGGACGCCGCCGGGAATTTATGAATCGCCCGGGCCACAAGCCCGGGCGTTTCTCTTTTTCGGCGGGACCCTCGGCGGGCCACGGAAACCAATACAATCGCCCCCGATGACCGTCGATCCCCGGGGAGAGAAGGCCGCCCGCTCCGTCGCCCTGCGGGGCGCGGCCGTCGGACTCCTCCTCGCCGGCGCCCTCCTCGGACCGGCGCTCGCGAACGGGGGCGTACCCGCGCGGGGAGACCTGCCCGACTTCTTCTGGCCGATGAAGGCCTACACCGCCGAGCGCTGGGCAAACCTCGAGATCCCCCTCTGGAATCCCCTGTCGGGCGCGGGAGAGCCGTGGCTGGCGCAGCTCCAGAGCGGCGCCCTCTACCCGGGCGACCTGCCGTTTCTCCTCGGCTGGAGGGAGGGCGCCCTCCTCGGTATCGCCCTCCACCTGGTTCTTGCGGCCGGCGGAATGGCGTTCTGGCTCTGGGGCCTCGGCGCCTCGCGCGCCGCGGCCCTCCTGGCCGGCGGCCTCTACGCCGGCGGCGGAGCGTTTCTCTCGCTCGTGCCCGTCTACAACAACGCCTGCACGGCGGCCTGGCTCCCGTGGCTCTTCGCCGGTGCGAGGCGCATCGCCGTCGGCCGTTCCCGGGGGGCGGGCTTCGCGGTGTCGGTGGCTGGCGCGTTCCTCGCCGGTGAACCGGCGGTCGCGGCGGTGGGGAGCGCGGCCGCGATCGGCATGGCGCTCTTCGCGGGGGCCGAGGGCGAGGCGCCTGAAGCGCGACATGGCCCGGGGACGATCGCGCCGCGGATTGCACTGGCCCTGTTGGCAGGTGTCGCGCTCGCGGGCGCAGCGCTTCTTCCTTTCGGCGCTCTCCTGCAGAGCTCCGAGCGCCGGGCGCGGACGACCCGGGAGGAAGCGGTCGCGCGGGCCGTCGGGCCGTCCGACCTCGCCGACCTCGTTTCGGCTCCTCGACCGGAGGCGACGCGGGTGGAGTCGCAGGGCCGCGGCGGATATCTGGTCACGCTCGCTCTGGGGCCACTGCCGCTGCTCCTGGCGGCCGGTGCCGGCGCCGGGCTGCCGGGACGCCGCCGCCTCCTCGCGGGCCTCGCGCTCCTCGCGGGAACGGGTGTCCTCCTCTCTCTGGGAACGTCGGGGCTTCTCGTGCCCGTTCTCTTCGACACCGGCATCTTCCGCGGGATCCGGTATCCGGCTCGATGGTTCATCCTTCCTCACCTGGCGATCGCGCTGGCGGCTGGGGCAGGGCTGGACGGGTGGCTCTGGGGGCGCTTCGGGAGAGCGGAGCCGGAGGGGTCAGCCGTCGCCGACGGCGAGGAGGCCCGGGACGCGTCGGCCCGGAGCCGCGTCGCCCTCGTCGCGCTCGCGGGCGGAATCGCGGTCGTCCTTCTCGTTGCGACTCTCGCCTGGTTCCATCCCGACGCCCGGGTGTCACGGGACCAGGGCCGGACCGTCGCGGGCGCCGCGGCGGCGCTCTTCGGCATAGGCGCGCTCGCCCTCGCGAGAGGGCGTTCGGATTCCTCGAGGCAGGGAGCAGCGACGTTCGTCGCGGTCCTCGCACTCGTTCCTCTTCCCTGGCTCGCGGGCGAAGCGCTCGCGTCGGTACCAGCCTCGGCGGTCTTCGTACCTCCTCGCGCCCTCGCGGGCCGGGCGACGGGGCCGGAAGCCGGCCGCGTCTTCGCGCCGGCCGGCCACGACAGGACGCTCGCGCTCCGCTGGAAGTTCGACCGGGATGCGGCCTGGGGAGAAGGAACGGTGAGGCGCGCCATCACGGCGCTGGCCGGCTACACGAACCTCTTCCACGGCATCGCGAGCGCCAGCTCCGCCTCGCCCATCGGCGATCCCCGCACGGAACGGCTCGTGGGCGCGGCCCTCGCAGGGGGCGACGCGGCACGAATCCTCGCGCTCCTGAACGTGCAGCAGGTCCTCTCTCCCTTCCCGGTCGAGGCCCGTGGGTTCCGTCCGGCGGGGCAGGCGGAGGCTCTGTACCTATACGAGGTGGAAAGGGCGTTCGGCCGGGCCTTCCTGCCGCCCCTGAGCCGCGTCGCCACGGACGACGAAGCGTTCGAGGCCCTGAGATCGCCCGGGTTCGACGCCGGCCGAACCGCGCTCGTCGCGCCCCCTCCCGAAGGAACGCGCCTCCCTCGGCCTCGCCCATCGGGAAGCTGGGTCGTCGCCCGGGTCCTCACCGACGGGCCCGAGGGAGCCGTGCTGGCGACGACGGCCTCCGCCGCATCGCTCCTCGTCCTCACGCGCACCTGGGACCCGGGCTGGATCGCACGCGTGGACGGAGTGCCGGCCCCGGTCCTTCGGGCACAGCTCGCCCTCCTCGCGGTGCTCGTACCGCCGGGCGAGCACCGGGTCGAGATCACCTATCGCCCCGTCTCCTTCCGGATCGGGCTCGGCCTCTCGGCCGCGGGCCTCCTCGGCGTGCTCGCCCTGGCGCTGGCGGGACCACCCGGAGGGCGCGGGCGTTGAGGCCGGAAGAAGTCCTCGTCCTTCCGTTCGTCTTCGCTCTCGGAGCGATCCTCGGGTCGTTCGCGAACGTCTGCATCCACCGCCTGCCGAAGGGCGAGTCCGTCGTCTCCCCGCGCTCGCGCTGCCCCGGGTGCCGGACGCCGATCGCCGCATGGGACAACGTCCCCGTCGTCTCGTGGCTCCTCCTCTGCGGACGCTGCCGTTCCTGCCGGACGCCGATCTCGCCCCGGTATCCGCTCGTCGAGGCGCTCGTCGGGGCGATCTTCCTCGCGGCCGCCGTCCTCCACGGCCTCGGGCCGGTCGCGCTCTCCGGTGCGATCCTCGCCACGGCCGCCGTGATCCTGGCCGCCACGGACCTCGACGCGCGCGTTCTCCCGGACGAGGTCACCCTCGGGGTGCTCGGGCTCGGCCTCGTCCTCGCGCTCTGGCGGGACGCGGCCGCGGTGCGCGTCGCAGGGCCCACCGCCCTCGCGAGCCACTTCCTTCCGGCCCTCGCGGGGGCGGCCTTCGGAGCGGCGCTCGTGTGGGGCGTCGGGGCCGCCTACCGTCTCGTGCGCGGGGCCGAGGGGATGGGGATGGGAGACGTGAAGATGATCGCCATGATCGGAGCGTTCGCCGGCCCCGGCGGCGTCCTTCTCACTCTGTTCGGCGCCTCGGTCACAGGGACCGTCATCGCGGGTGTTCCAGCGCTTCTCAGAAACCTCTCGTGGAGGGCCGCTTTCGGCCGGGCGCGTTCGTCTGCGGCGACGGCCAGGAGAGAGGCTGGCCGGCGCGGGGTGCTCGTGAGCCCCGAGGGCAGGATCGTCGAGGGCGGGCCGCGGTGGAGGGAGATCCCGGGCGTCGCCTCCCCGGGCGAGACGCTCTCGACGGCAGGTCCGGTCGCACGCCCGGTCGCGGCCTTCGTCCGGCTGGCGCTCCGCCGGGCTGCGAGCGGCAGGACGACGTCTTTCGGACGGCTCGCGGTCGAGGACGAGACCGGCGACTTCTTCCGGGTCCTGGCGGCGCGGGGCGAGGCGGTCCCCGGCGGCCTCCTCGTCCTCCTCTCGCGCGTCGACGTCCCGTTCGGCGTCTTCCTCGCCGTGGCGTCGGTCGCCGTCTGGCAGTGGGGCGGTCTCGCCCTCGACCTCCTCTCGGGCGGCCTTCCCATCCCGGGGAGAGAGCTCCTGCCGTGACCCCCGACGCGTCCCGCCCACCCGTCCAGGGCTGGATTCGCGAGGTCCGGCGCTTCGTCGTCGGGGGGCTCGTCTTCGTCCTCTTCCTCGCGGGCGCGTCGCTCCTCGGCATCCGCTCCGCAACGGTCTGGGCTCTTCGTCAGAACGCGCTCCGGATGGAGGCCGAGATCCGCGCGGTGGCGGAGCTGAGCGCCGACCCCTCGGGATCTCCGCGGGCGTTCGGCTCGGATCCCCGCGTCGCGAGCCTCCTCCGCGGTCACGGGGCTCTTCAGGCCGCCGTCTTCGACGCGAAGGGAACGCTCCTGTCACAGGCCGGCTTCCTCCCGGCCGCCCCCCTCGCGCCGGTTCGGCTCGACCCGGAGGAGATCCCGCCCGGAGCCCTTCCGCTCCTCACCAGATCGCGCATCGGCCAGACGCCGGCGCTGGCGGCAGCGATCCGCGTCGACGGGGGCACCCGGGTCATGAGGGTCCTGTACGACGCCTCGTCCGTCGCCGCGGCCGAGCGGATGATGACCGTCTTCACCGTGGCGATCCCGGCCGGGGCCATCTTCCTCGGGCTCCTCGTCGCTCCGCTCCTCAAACGCCTGCTCGATCCTCTCGAGGTCCTGGCCGAGACGGCCCGCGGGGCCGAAGGCCTCGTCGGGGAGGAGGCGAGCCCGGAGGGCCCGCGAGCCGCGCTGGCCACGTTTCGCCGCACCGTCGACGAGCTCCGGCGCCGGACCGGCGAGCTGGAGGAGATGCGCAAGAGCGCGGAGGCCCGCGCCGACGCCCTCGCGGTCACATCGCAGACGCTCGTGAGGTCCCACCCGGGAGGGCTCCTCGTCGTAGAGGCCTCGGGCCGTCTCGCCGAGGCGAACCCGGCGGCCCGCGAGCTCCTCGGCCTGCCCGATTCCCCGCTCGGCCAGCCGGCGTCGTCGTCGCTCGCCGAGTGGCCCCCGATCGCCGACGCCACGGCCCGCGCCCTCACCGGCGAGCCGACCCTCGGCCGCGAGGCGATGCGCGGGGACGCCACTGCCGGCCGGCAGCTCGCGGTGACGGCCGTCCCGGTCGTCGACGCGGCCGGGACGCTCCTCGGCGCGCTGGTGTTCCTGGAGGACCGGACGGCGGTGAAGCGGCTGGAGCGGGAGCTCTCGTTCCGGCGGGAGCTCGCTTCGCTCGGGGAGATGTCGGCGGGCATCGCCCACGAGTTCCGCAACGCCACCGCGGCCATCCTCGGCTACGCGCGCCTGGCAGGGACCGCGGACGACCCGGAGTCGCGCCAGAGGCACCTCGGCCGCATCCGTGCGGAGGCCGAGCACGTCGCCCGCGTCACGGGGGATTTCCTGCTCTTCGCGCGGCCCGAGCGTCTGCAGCGGACGGCCGTCGACGTCGCGACGCTCGTCGAAGAGGTCGTCGCGGAGGGGCGGGCCACGACCCCGAAGGTGTCGTTCTCGGTCGAGGGCGCCCTGCCGGAGCTGGACGCCGACGCCGCCCTCCTGCGTCGGGCTCTCGTGAACCTCGTCCGCAACGCTGCCGAAGCAGCGGGGGAGGGCGGCCGGGTCCTCGTCCGGGGCGAGGAAACGCCGGACGGCGGGCTGCTCCTCGCCGTAGACGACAGCGGCCCCGGGGTGGCGCCGGAGGCCGTGCCGAAGCTCTTCGTCCCGTTCTCGTCGACGAAGGCCGACGGCACCGGTCTCGGCCTCTCGCTCGTCGCGAAGATCGCCTCCCTCCACGGGGCAGGGGTCTCGGCAGGGCGCTCCGACGCCCTCGGCGGCGCCTCGTTCCGGATCTCGTTTCCTCCGGGGGCCCTCCCCCGGTCCTGACGAGGACGCCCGGGAACCGGTCGGCTACTGGATCTCGCCGGCTCGGCGCTTTTCGACGAGAGACCGGAAGTAATCCTTGTCGGCCGCCTTCTCCGAGGCTTCGGTCGCGTCGACGAGGTCCTGGACGACCAGCTCGGCCAGGTACTGGTCCATGCTGACCATTCCGTGCTGGCGGCCCGTCTGCATCAGCGAGGCGATCGTCGACGTCTTTCCTTCCCGGATGGCATTCGCCAGCGCCGCCGATCCGCGCAGCACCTCGAACGCCGGCACGCGCCCCCCTCCCTTCTTCCTCAGGAGGAGCTGGGCGACGACCGCCTTGAGGACCTCGGAAAGGACGATCCGCACCTGCTCCTGCTCTTCGGACGGGAAACCGTCGATGAGGCGGTCGACCGCCTTCGAGGCCGAGTTCGTGTGGAGCGTACCGAAGACGAGGAGTCCGGTCTCGGCGGCGTGCAGGGCCATCCGCATCGTCTCCAGGTCGCGCAGCTCGCCGACGAGGATCGCGTCGGGGTCCTCCCGGAGGGCGGCCTTCAGCGCGGCCGTGAAGGTCGGCGTGTCGGGGCCGAGCTCGCGGTGCGTCATGATCGAGGACTTCGAGACGTGGACGAACTCGACCGGGTCCTCGATCGTGACGATGTGGTACGACTTCGTCTGGTTGATCCGGTCGATGAGCGCGGCGAGGGTCGTCGACTTGCCCGAGCCGGTCGGCCCGGTGACGAGGACGAGGCCGCGGAGCGTCCTGCCGACGGCGGCGACCTGCTCGGGAAGGCCGAGGTCCTCGACGGTCAGGACACGCGGCGGGATCATCCGCAGGACGGCCCCCGGGCCGTGCTCCTGGCGGAAGAGGTTCACGCGGAAGCGGGCCTTGTCGCCCATCGCGTAGGCGAAGTCGCCGTCGCCGCTCCTGGCCCACTCCTCCCAGACGGCCGTCGGTGTGATGGGGTGGAGCAGGTTCTCGAAGTCGTCCTCCTGGACGGCGCGCCACTTCATCCGCACGAGGTCCCCGTCGACGCGGATCATCGGCGGCGAGCCGCAGGCGAGGTGGAGGTCGGAGGCCTTCTTCTCGAGGACGACCCTCAGGAGGGAATCGATACGGGCGCTCGCGCTCCCTGCGTCGGGGCCGCTCATGCGAGCGCCAGCCTCTCTTCGGCGACGAGCTTCTCGAAGGGTTCCTTCTTCAGCGCGCGGTCCATCGCGGCCTCCGCGTCGACCTTCTTCTCCTCTGCGAGCTTGAGGAGGGCCTGGTCCATCGTGTTCATCCCGGAAAGCTGCCCGGTCTGGAGGACGCCCGGCAGCTGGAAGGTCTTCGATTCCCGGATCAGAGAGCCGACGGCCTGGGTTCCGCGGAGGATCTCGAACGCCGCGATCCGGCCGATGCCGCCGCGCCGGGGCAGGAGCGTCTGCGAGATGACGGCCTTGAGCGACTCGGAGATCATCGTCCGGATCTGCCCCTGCTGCCCCGCGGGGAACGCGTTGATGATCCGGTCGACGGTGGCGGGGGCGGTCGTCGTCGAGAGCGTCCCGAAGACGAGGTGCCCGGTCTCCGAGGCCGAGATGGCGAGCGACATCGTCTCCGTGTCACGCATCTCGCCGACGAGGATGACGTCGGGGTCCTCGCGCAGGGCGGCCTTCAGGGCGCGGGCGAACGAGACCGTGTGATGCGGCACCTGCCGCTGGTTCACGAGGCACTCCTTGTTCGCGTGGACGAACTCGACCGGGTCCTCGACGGAGATGATGTGTCCCTGGCGCGTCTCGTTCACGAGGTTCAGGAGGGCGGCGAGCGTCGTCGACTTCCCGCATCCCGCCGGGCCGGTGACCAGGACGAGCCCCTGGGAATAGCGCGCGAGCTCCCAGGCCGACTCCGGCAGCCCGATCTCCTCGAGGGTCGGGATCGTCTGCGGAATGACGCGGAAGCAGGCGTCCCAGCCGAGCCGCTGGGAGAAGAAGTTCGCGCGGAAGCGACCGAGGCCCGGGACACGGATGCAGACGTCCAGGTTCCGGTGCTCGACCAGCTGGGCCCATTCGTCCGTGGAGATGATCGACCTGATGAGCCGCTCGGCGGTGCCGGGAGTCGTGATCCCGACGTCGAGCGGGGTGAGGCGGCCGTGGATCCTCTGGTGCGGGACGAAGCCCGTGGCCAGGTGCAGGTCCGACGCGCCGCTGGCGACCGTGTCCGTGAGCAGGTCCTGGATCGAGATCCCGCTCTTGTTGCGCAGCTCCACCCGGTCGAACGCCACCGTCACCGGAGGGATGGCCTCGCGGGCCGTCTCGCCCATCAGCCGGCCGACGAGGCGCCGCGCCTTGTCGCGGACGTTGCGGTCGAGGTCGGCCACCTTCGAGACCCCGGTGAGGACCTCGCCCACCTTCGGGAGCTTCGGATAGAGGTGCGCGAGGGCGTCGAGGATCTCGAGCTGGTCGTCAGGCCGTTCCTTGGAGGCCTTGAAGAGCTCGAAGAGAGGCCCCGCCGCCCGTGGGTCGCCCAGGCGTCCGAGAGCGCCGACGGCCGCGAGGCCCGTATCCGAATCCCGGAGCAGCCCGATGAGCCTCTGGAGCACCTGGTCTCCCGCGCCGTGCCGGCCGATGTTCTCGAGGGCCTGGACGCGGACCCACCAGTCGGAGCTGTCGAGGAGACCCATCCAGACGGGGACGGCCCGGGCGTCGTCGACGAGGAGGGAGAGCTCCCGGGCGGGGCCCGACACGGCCGGATCGGCCGCTCCGGCGAGCTTGAGGAGCGCCGGGACGAAGCCCGGATTCCCCTGGACGACCGTTTCGAGCGCACGATCGCGGATCCAGACGAACGTCCCCTCGAAGGCCTGCAGGAAACGGGGGGCGAGGATGTCGGCCGGGATCCGTGCGACCAGGGCGAGCGCACCCTTGCGGACCGGGGCGTTGCCGTCGGCGAGCAGGGAGAGGATCTCCCGTGTGTGATCGCCCTTTGCCACGGGAAGGAGGCGCTCGAGCGACGCGAAGGCCGCCTCCGCCACGCGGGGCGAGCCCCCCGAGCGGGCCAGGCCGAGCAGGTGAGTGACGAGCTCCTCGTCGGGTGCCTGCTCGAGGATCCCGAGGGCCTGGACCCGCGTCTCCTCGTCCTCGTCCTTCAGGGCGGCGAGGGCGAGGCTGCGGGCGGCCGGGGAGGTGGCGATCGCCTTCGTTTCGCTGATCGCCCGCAGGGCACGGGATCGGAGCAGGGGGGCGCCGCCGGCCAGCGCCCTGCGGTAGATCGAGAACGCCCGCTCGGCAGGCAGGTCCTGGGCCATCTCGAGCGCGGTGAGCTTGGCGAAGTCGTCCCCTCGCTCGGCGAGCTGGGCGAGGAAGCCTCCGAGATCGCCTCCCGCAGACAGGTCTTTCAGGAATCGCTGGACCCCGCGGCGCGCCGCCTCCGAGCGGGTTCGCGCCAGCGCGACGACGGCGTCGAGCACCGCCCGGTCCACCCCCCGCTTCTTCAGGATGGCGAGCCCCGCGGCCCTGAGCTCCGGGGTCGGATCGGCGGCCGTCCAGGCCACGTCCTCGATCTCGAGGTTCGGCATGGCCAGGAACTTCTCGACGAGGTCCTTCTTCTGGGCGTCGGTCGCCCACTGGTGGGCCTTCAGCTGAGCGACGACCCCCGGGTCCGCCCGGAAGCCCTTCTTCATGATTTCGAGGACCACTGCCTGCCCTCCGTGCGGGGTATGCTAGCCCAAAGGAACGAGCCGGCACGGAGGTGTTACGAATGGGCACATCTCGATACGGTGGTGGACCGCCGGTGCAGGTTCCGACGGAGGGACAAGTCCATGCATAAAGGCCTCTTGCGGTGGCCCGGCAAGCCTCGGCCCGAGACTTGCGACGGTGTCGTTGCGATGTTCTCGGTCCGTTCGTCCATCCATCCCCGACGCCGCTCGCCGCAGCGGGGCGTTTCGCTCGTCGAGCTCCTCATCGTCCTGGCGATGCTGGGACTGATATTCGGGATGGGGGCTGTCCTGATCGGTCCGCCCCTGAAGAAGACCCGGCTGGCGAGCGCCGCCAACGACGTGGCGGTTCTGATGCAGAGGGCCGCAATCGAAGCCCGGACGCAGCGTGGCGGGCAGGGGTTGTTCATCTACATCAAGGGCACGCCCGCGACCCGGACTTTCGAGCTCATCGCCGACACCGGGGGAGGCGGGGGAGGGGACGGCGTCTTCCAGGATCCATCGGGCGGGGCGCCCCCCGATTCGCTGATCGCGAACGTCTCGCCCGTCCGGCTTCCGACTGGAATCGTCTTCCACGACCTGCCGGCGCCCTACAACAACTGCTGGTCCAACTGGGGCGTCAGCGGCGGCAACTTCGTTCTGGGCCTCGACTACCAGGGCAGGACCGTGGGGCCCGGGGCCCCCGGGGCCCCCGGCCGCCAGATCAATGGCTTCGCCTCCGTGAACCTCACACACGCCGACATGGCCTCCGGGCTCGTTACCCCGCTCGTCGTCCACCGGCTGACGATCGGCCCGGTGTGGGGCGTTCGCCATACACGTCTCGTCCGGGATGCCGCTGCGCCTTCCGGATGGAGGGAGTACTGACGATGACCGTGCGCCGTTCTCTCCGTGCCCGCCGCGGCTCGAGCTTCATCGAGATCCTCGTGGCACTGGCCATCCTCGCGGTGCTGATGGTGGGCATCCTCCAGATGTTCTCCCTGGCCCTGCTCACGAACGGCGGTTCCGCGGCGCGGACCGATCTCCTCTACAAGGCCCAGCAGGTCGTCGAGAACCTTCGCCTGGCCTACGCGCTCGAGTCTCTCGGCAACCCCGCGGCCCGCACCGCCGCGGGCCTTCCCGCGACGATCGTGGCCACGACCACGCCGATCTACCTCCCGTACAGGAGCAGCGATCCGAACTGGGCGTACTGGGGCCCCAATGGCGCCAACGTCGTCGACGAGGAGCGCCTTCCGTACCGCCTCTCGTACACCGTCGAAAACCGCGACGCGAACTTCTGGCTCGTCACCGTGACGGCGACTCCTGTCGACAACCCGAGGCTCCTCCCGTCGTCGGGCGGCTCCCTCCCGGTCCCGACGACCGCCTTGAACCCCCGTCGCTATCTCAGCCTCGGAAGCAAGCTGAAGATCGTGACGTACTCGGCGCAGATCGAGAAGTAGGACGATGACGATGAGACGCTCCCGCGGCTTCACCTTTCTCGAAGCGCTCATTTCCATCGTCATCCTGAGTCTCGTGATGATCGTCGCGCTCACGCTCCTCGTGTCGATGCGCTCGTTCGCCTCCAAGCAGCAGGCATTCACCGCCCCGCGCCAGGCGGCGCGCAGCGCCGTCGACTACATGTCCTTCTTCGTGGCCGGCGCGACCGACCTGAACGTCGATGCCGGGAACCCGAACGCCCTCGTCATGTGGACCACGTGGGGAGACAACGGCGGATCCGTCGCGCGGCAGGCGTCCTTCAACAACCTGACCGGGGCGCAGGCGGCGCTGGGCTACGGAGACGCCGGGACCGACATCATCACCATTTCCGTCCCGACGAACCCGGTCCGGATCCCCATCGTCAAGTGGACCGGCTCGGCCGTCGCCAGCAAGACGATGGAGGTCAACTTCACCGCGGGTTGCCCGGACGACGCGAAGAACCTCGACCTCTTCAAGCAGGCGACGGGCATGTTCCAGGTCGGCCCGAAGGAGCACAGCGGCATCCTCACGGTTCAGGACGCCACGGGCCGCTGGCGCTACATGCAGATCACGAACTACAACTGGAGCAAGTGCTCCGAGTCGGGCGTGGGCAAGTCGAACGAGGTGATCCACCTGGAGATCACCCCCGGCAACTCGGATCAGCTGAATCCCCCTGGGGGCTGGAGAGAGGACCTCGTCCCGCCGTACACCATCAACGCCGGCACCGATTTCACGTCGTTCCGCGTGAGGAACCGCAGCCTCGAGCAGAAGACGTCCGGGGTCGATGCCGCGGACAACTACTCCCCCGGGATTTTCAACCCGGATTGCGACAGGGCGGCTCCCCTGGCCGGATGCCCGACCATCGGGTTCACGCCGGTCGTCGAGAACGTCGAGGACCTGCAGATCGCGTACGTCTTCGCGGACGGCACGGTCTGGAACACGGCGACCCAGGTCCTGGCCACGACCGCGCCGACCGGCGCCGCGAGCAACATCCCGGAGCAGGCCCTGACCGACCCGGCCGTGACGCCCGGTCCGAGGGACGTCGTCAACGTCCGCGGCCTCCGCATCTCGGTCATTGCCCGGTCGAACCCGCTGGACATCGGGGCCCGGGGCCTCTCCGCGGCGTTGAGCTCGGGCCGCATGCGGAGGCGTGCGGTGGAAGACCACCCGGCTGGCCCGGTCGACACGATCGCCAACGGCGCGTTCGACCGTTTCCGGCTCACGACGACACTCGTTCTGCGGAACAGGATGCTGGGGTTCTGACGATGCGCGGAAGACGAATCAGCAGGTCCCGGTCCACGCGCGGCAGCGCGCTCATGATCGTGCTCCTCGTAGTCATGGTCCTGACCATCGTCGGCCTGGGCGTGGCCTATTTCACCCAGCTCGAGGACCAGACGTCGGGCAACATCCGCCTCGCGAAGACGGCGTTCTACGCCGCCGAGACGGGCCTTCGCACCGGGGAGAGGGCGCTGACGAACGCCACGACGTTCGCCGTCTCGGCCACGGAGCTCATCTCCATGGGCGGGACGCTGATCGCCCTTCCTGGCGGGGGAAGACAGGGGATCCCCCTGAACATCCGCGGGCAGCTCTTCGACCGCCTCGGGCTGACGGCGGCCAGCGGGACGAACGACGTCTCGTTCTTCTCCCTCTACATCCGGAACAACGCGGAAGACCCGGGCAATGCGGTCGCTCCGGCCGTCGACCGCGACAACATCATCAATCTCATCTCGGTCGGAGAGGTCTGGACGGGCGTCGACGCCGGCGGGCGTCCGTCGGGCCGTCTCCTGGCGACGAAGATCCTCGAGGAGCAGATCCGTCTCGCTGCTCCGGGGGAGAGCTTCGCCGACCAGGAAGGCGCGAACCAGGGCGGAACGAACACGGGTCAGATCGGGCCCGGATGACGACTCGGGCGACAGGGTTTCAGGAGGACACGATGACGACTTGGACGTGGTACCACAGGCTCGGAGCGGCGGTTCTGATCCCGTTGCTCGTCGCGAGCGGGCCACTGGCCGCGGCTCCGACCGAGGGATACGACCCGATCCGGCAGATCTCGGTGCAGGCCGTCCCCGCCAACCTCATGATCACCCTGGACCGGTCCGGGTCGATGGCCCTGGACCGGTACGGCAACGGTTTCGTCCGCGGCCCCGGTCCGGACGGGAAGTGGTTCACGGGGGACGACGTCTTCGGCTCGATCGACGCCGGAGGCTCGTTCATCGAGAACGTCCCGCACGGCTCGCCGATGATCGACGCCTGGGGCGTCCCGCCCCTCCGGAACACGAGCGACCCGGCCACGGGTGGCTACGCGTTCCCGGGCGGGGTCGTTCCCGTGAAGATTCCGGGTGAGAACAGCACCGGGAAGCTCCGCTGGAAGGCGGCCGAACCCACCGAATGCGAAGTCGGCAGCGGCCTCTTCGGCCGCTACTACGGCGGTGGATCGACCAGTGAGATCTGGAGGATCGACGGGGTGAACGGCATCGACCCCCCCGACCCGGCGCCGATCGCGGCCCGCGTCGACCCCGTCATCGACTTCCCGAACTGGAGCGGAAGGCTCCCGGCCGGCGTCGGCGCCGCGGGCCCGACGTACTTCTCCGTCCGCTGGGAAGGATGGCTCGTTCCCCCGGACACCGACAACTACATCCTGAACATCAAGACCGACGACGGCGTCCGGCTCTGGTTGGACGGGGTCCTGGTGGCGGGAGACGTCAACTGGACCTCCGGCCACGGAGCCACGCCCTTCGAGACCGCCCCGCAGCGTCTCGTGCGATGCAATCGCTATCGGATCGAGATCGAGTACTGGCAGGGCGCCGGCCAGGCCAATGCCGTCCTTTCCTGGAAGAAGGCGTCCGCTCTGGGTCTACCCACCGTCATTCCGACCACGTTCCTCGTCCCCGACAATCGCCCCGTGACGACCGCCACGGTGACGCCGACACGTACGGTGACGCCGACACGAACGGTCACGCCGACGAGGACTGCGACAGGAACGCCGACGCCGACGAACACCCCGGGTCCGACGAGCACGGTGACGCCGACGCGGACGGCGACGAACACCCCGGGTCCGACGCGGACCCCGACGCGGACGAACACCCCGGGCCCAACGAGCACGGTGACGCCCACCTCGCCCCCGACGCGGACGCCCACGATTACGAACACCCCGGGTCCGACGAGGACGGCGACGCGGACGAACACTCCGGGTCCGACGCGGACGGCGACGCACACCCCGGTGCCGACGCGGACGGCGACGCACACCCCGCTGCCGACGAGCACGCCGACGCCGACCCGGACGCCGACCCGGCCCCCGATCCAGGGACGGCTACTGTCTCCCGCCGGCCATACCGAGGAGCCGGTGCGCTGGGCGAGCCTCGACCTGACGCGGCAGAACGACGCCCGGGCGCTGCCCCGCCTGCCGCACATCGCGATGTTCCCCCCGCCGGGCCCACCGGCCGCACCGGCCCCGCCGGTGCCGCCCCCGCCCTCCCCGGTCGCCACGTCGACCCCTGTGACGCCGTCTGTGGCGGACGGGGTCCCGCCGCCGCTCGATACGCGCCTCGGCCGCAAGTGGCGCTACATCCTGAAGTTCGATCTTCCGTCGCGCATCGCGACGATGAAGAACGCCCTCGGCGACTCGGTGTCGATCATCCCGTCGTACACGCCGCCGTCCTTCGACCTGGCGACGCGGAAATATCAGGTGAACACCGCTCCCATCACGGACCCCCCGACCGCCCCGGTGTGGGCATCGGCCGACATGGCCGGAGACTGGGCCAACCCGGCGTACACCGTGACGATCCGCTCCATCAAGGACACGAACAAGTGGCTCGAGCCGCCGCCGTACTCCGGCACGTACACCGTGACCGAGGAGAACCCTGACTGCACGCCGGGACCGGGCATCGTCGCCGGCTGCACGACGTTCGAGTTCGAGCTCGATTACCCCGATTCCGGCCCGAGCGGAATGGGCGATCCGGGGCCGCCGTTCGACGCGATCGCCGACTGGGCGACGGGACTCCCCGAGGCCGGCGTCGGGACGTGGAAAACACAGGCTCCCGCGAACATCATCTGGAAGAGCCGCGAGCAGATCAACTGGGGCCTCATCGCCTATTCCAACACGGCCCTGGACACCTGCACCAACTGGGATGGGACGGGGAGCAACCTCCTCATCACGCCCATCAACCCGATGGGAACCGACGTGAGCGGGATCCTCGCCTCGATGCGCCTCTCGCGGGACAACGGTGTCGCGGTGGGAGGCGGTACGCCCACGCGAAGTGCGCTCAACAAGGCCCAGCAGCAGCTCATCGACACGTTCTCCATCGACCCGCTCTACCTCTGCCTTCGCAACTACGGCGTCATCCTCGTCACGGACGGGGAGTCGAACGCCTGCAACGATCCGGGCGGAGCGGACGCGAACAAGGAGTGGGGGGCGCGCTGCCCGACCGACTGGGAGAAGTACCCCCCGCAGATCACAGACGACATCTGGAACCTCGACCTGACGGTCCCGTACGCCGGCAAGACGCCGGTCCGGGACACGCCGATCAACCCCAGGTCCTGGGTCATCGGCTTCGGGTCTGAAGTCGGCAAGTGCGAGCTGAACTACACGGCATTCAAGGGTCGCACCGACGCGAACTCTCCCGCTGCCGACGCCGGGTTCAGCACGAACGAAGACCCGCGTCTCAAGCGTTGCACGGCGACGGACGTGGACGGAAATTGCACCGCGTGGGAGGACGCTCCCTACGACCCCAGCCAGGACTACGCCTACTTCGCCGACGACACGCAGTCCCTCGTCACGGCCTTCGCGAAGATCACGGCCGCGGCCGCCTCGGGCGACTACGCGACCGGCGCCCCCCTCACGGGAGGAGCCGCGGGATACGGCAACATCGTCTTCCTCTCCTCGACGCAGTTCCCTCTCTGGCAGGGGCATCTCTACAAGTTCGACACGAGCAAGATCAAGATCACGGTCGACCCGGTGACCTTGGTCGAAACCAGGACCTACGAGCCCGGCTACCGCGTCTGGGACGCCGCAAAGATCCTCGCGGACCGGAACCTCGCGACGGCGCCGAGACGCATCTTCACGTGGGATCCGTCGACGTTGAACCTCATCGACGTCAACGCCGGGGGGGCGCTGCCCGCCCTCCAGGCGATCGAGCCGACCGTGACGCCGGCCGTGATCGACTTCATCAACGGCAACGACGGGACCGGCGCGGCGAGGTCGGCGAGACTCGGGCCGCTCATCAACACCGTGGCCTCGATCGTCGCCAGGCCCGTTCCGTACGAACAGCTGCCTCCTCTCACCGGGTCGCACAGCGCCTTCGAGGAGCTTCACAAGGACCGCAAGCCCCTGATCTGGATCGGGTCGAACGACGGGATGCTCCACGCGTTCGATTTCGACTCCGGCGTCGAAGTCCTGGCGCTCTTCCCGCCCCAGCTCCTGAGTTCGCAGGTCACGCTCTACGACAACTTCGTCGATGCCGACAGGAAGGGCACCGGCCAGCCGGACAACTTTACGAACATCTACGGTGTCGCCGGGTCCCTGCGATTCGGTGACGTCTTCTTCCCGCCCCCGAACGCGGGCTACCGCACGGTCGGCTTCATGACCCTCGCGGGGGGAGGAGACCTCCTCGCCGCGATCGACATCACGCACCCCTTCCCGACCGACCAGGGTTACGACGCGGCCGCTCCCGTCAAGATCATCTGGCAGAAGACGGCCGCGACGGGCCTGCCCGGCCTCGGCCCGACGTGGAGCCTTCCCGCGCTCGCGCCGCGCAACTCCACGTCCTGGTCGATCCTCTTCGGGGCCGGTTACGACACGGCCAGCGTCTACGGTCCTCCGCCCCTTGGTCAGAAGATGCCACGGGTCTTCCAGCTCAACCCGGTGGACGGCACCCGGATCGGGGGGTCGGCGTTCACCGACCTTCCCCTCGGGGCGGGCGATTCCTGGGTCGGAAACCAGGCGTTCGCCGACGGGGTTCTCTTCCGCCATACGGCGTCGGCCTACGCGTCGGACAACGTCGCGACCCGGGGAATTCAGGCCGACCTGAACGGCCAGATCTGGTTCCTCGACCCGAACGACATCTCGAGCACCAAGTGGGTCGGGATCGACGCCTCCGCCGTCGCGGGCCAGTCCCAGCCGGTCTACTACCCGCCGGCCGCCGGGGGCTTCGGCGTTCCGTCCTCGACGGGCTGCAACGTCTATGCGTTCGGCTCGGGCACGTTCTACGAGGAAAGCACGCGGGTCAACGGCCCGGCCACCGGGATCGAGCCCGGCTTCGTCCCGAGCCTGTATTTCGCAGGCAAGGACAAGGGCGCGGTGGACCCGAGGATCGGCAGCTCGGCCGTCCTGCGCATCAAGATCAACGAGATCCTCCGCCCGGGGACCGCTGCAGACATCCTCGCGTATGGGCCGAGGCTCTCGCCAAAGTCGCAGATGACGGGTGCGCCTCTCCTCCTGATCGATCCGAAGGGAATCCAGCCCAACGTCGGCATCTTCGTCATCTACGACCCGAGCGTGGGCTGCAACGGAGCCTCCTACGCGGTCACCGTCCGGTGGAAAACGGCCGCCTGCGACGCCCCGCTCACCGTGAAGGAAGGGACGTCTTCCGCCGTTTCGACGACTCCGGGCGGAGCGGTCGTGAAGACCGTCTTCGCGGGCTTCGGCGCGGCCAGCGGACTGACGTCGGTCGGGGACCAGGTCTTCACCGGTATCGCGGGCCTCGGTGCCGGCGGACAGGCCGGTCTCTACGGCATCGAGGAGAGCGCTGCGTTCGGAACCGGGACCACGTTCCGGCCCATCTGGTGGAAGGAGCTCAAGTAGGGCTCGTCATCCCTTCGAGGCCTGGGTGGCCGGGACGTCGCGTCCCGGCCACCCAGGGTCTCCCGGCTGACTATCGTTCGCCCCTCGGCCGGCGTTTCAGCCAGTAGAGCTGACCGTCGAGCGCGGCCGCCAGGATTCTCGTCTCGCCCGGAACGAAGGTGAGGCCCGTGAACCTCACCCCTTCGCCCCCCGTACCGGGAATCCGGAGCTTCATCCGCGGCTCCCCGTCCCGCGAGAGCATCCGCACCTCGCCGTCGAGGGGTACGGAGACCCAGGCGTTGCCGTCGCCGTCCACCACCACGTGGGGCTCCGAGCGGGCCTCCGTCCGCCAGCCCTGGACCGGGACGGAGGAGAGAAGGCGGCCGTCGGGGTCGAACCGGCACAGCCTGCCGTTGCCGTTGTCGCAGACCCAGACCGTGCCGGCCGCATCGACGAAGATCCCCATCGGGTCGTTGAGCCGCGTCTGCTCCGGCCCCGAGTTCCCCCACTCCTTCTCCACCCGCCCGTCGATCCCGAACCGGACGACGCGGCCTCTCCCCGTATCCGAGACGAAGACGCGTCCCTTCGCGTCCGTCGCCACGCCCCGGGGCCCGTAGAGCTCGGCCGTCAGCTCGGAAATGTAGACGCCCTCCGGAGAGAGAATCTGGATGCGCGAGTTCCACGTGTCGGCGACGTAGATCCGGCCGTCGGCACCCACCGCGATCGCGCTCGGCTGCTGGAACTCGAGCTTCCCCGTCCCCTTCGAGCCGAAGACGACCGGCGACCGCAGATCCCGCTCGAAGCGGACGACGCGGTCGTTGCCGAAGTCCGCGACCCAGACCCGGCCATCCGGAGCGGAGGCGATGCCGCGGGGCTCCGACGGGGCCGCCGTCTCCGACTGCGGCTCGAAGACGACTGCGGTCGCGATGCTCGCCAGGCGCGATGTGGCCGAATTCAGCCGCGGCCCGAGGAGAACGCGGTACAGCGTCAGCCCCGGATGCGTGAAGACCGGCTGGAGGAGGTCCGGCAACCGGCCGAGCGCGCCGTCCTGGCCCATCGCCCCCCGTTCTTCCCGGCCCGACACGACGAAACGGGTGCCGTAAGTGGAGAGGACGCGGCCGGCCGCATCCTCTCTGGAGGAATAGAGCAGGTGGGCGTCGGAGATCCTCCGGTCGATCGCCTCGCGCGGCTTGCCTCGCTGGAAGACGTGGTAGTCCCAGCCGACGATCGTGGGCAGGCCCGAGTTCGACGAGAAGCGGGCGTACTCCTGGTAGGCGGGGCCGTAGGCCTCGGCGATCGCCGGAAGGCCCGCGACGTTCTTCTCGAGCCAGGCGACGGCGGCGGACTCTTCGGGACGGTGGGTCGCGAGGTAGGCCAGCCCGTCGAGCGTTCCGCGCGGCGTCTCGACGCGTCGCGTGCGGACGTGACCCACGAAGGCCAGCGCCGAGGTCGCGAACGCGGCGAGCGCGACGATTCCGGTGGCGGCGCGCCAGGCGAGGCGAGCGGCGCGGGGTTGCCGGGACCGGGAGACGAGCTGGTCGACGGCGGCTGCGCCGGCGACGGCCAGGAGGAGGGTTGCTTCCAGCCCGAACTTGAAGACGGTGTTCATCCGGTCCCAGACGTAGACGAGCTCGCACCCTCCGAGGACCAGGAAGGCGAATGCCGCCAGGGCCGGGGCGGAGCGTTCCTGCGGCGGCAGGCGGTCGCCGAAGGCGAGGACGAGGCCGACCGCCGCCAGGCCGAAGACGAAGACCCGGATGGAGGGGGCCGGGGCCAGACGACCGTGGAGGAGGGCCGCAAGGTCCACGAGGGAGAGCGCGAGGAGGGCCGTCGTCCCCCAGGCCCCGAGGGCGGTCCATCGCCGGGGACCATCCGAGCCCTCTGCCGGCCTCGAGTACAGCAGGAAGAGGAACGGGACGAGAAGGACGAGTGCGAGGCCGTGGACGAGGCCGAACGGGAGCGGTGCGAAGAACGGCCCCGCCTCCCACCCGACGTTGCGTGGCGGGGGAGAGAAGGTCGTCCAGAAGGGAAGCGTGAGGAGAAGGGCGGGGAGCGCGATGGCCGCGGCGGGAACGACGACGCCAGCGAGGAAACGGCCGACGTGCCGGGCCGGTAGGGGAGGGGCGGGCCGCGGTGTCGCGGCGACGGCGGAGACGGCGAGGAGGAGGACGAGGAGTCCGGCGGCCGTCGGCGCGCTCCAGCCATTCGTGATCAGGAGCGTTCCGAGAAAGAGGGAGGCGAGGCCGAGGAGGATCGAACGGCCGAACGGCGGCACGTACAGGTCGGGGCTCGTCCGTTGCCGTGCGATCAGGAGGAGGACCCCCAGGAAACCGAGGAGGAGCGGGAACGCGAGGACGTGGGCGTGGAGGTCCGCGAAGAGGAAGCTCCAGAAGGGGAACTCGTTGATCTCCCCCTGGGCCTTCAGGACGCGTGACATGGCCCAGAAGGTGTCGAAGTCGAGGGCCCGCCGCCGCCAGAGCTCGACGAGCCCCGACAGGTTGCCCGCGAAGAGGCCGAGGAGCACCGCCCACGCGCCGGTCCGCATGCGCCCGCCGAGGAAGGCTCCCGCCGAGAGAAGGCCGGCCGCGGTCAGCGCGGCGGTCGAGGCGATGCCGAGATTGAAGGCGAGGGCGGGGTGGACGGCGAGCACCTTGGCGAAAGCCGCGACGAGGAAGTGGCCGAAGTAGGTGTAGGACAGGGCCGTCCCCGAGAACCACGGCTCGGGCGGAGGGAGATGCTCCGAGCGCAGGAGGGCGTTGAGGATGCCGAAGTCCATCGGCTTCTCGCCCCAGTAGATCTCGGGCGACCACGCGCGCAGGGCGGCGAAGAAGAGGAACGTGCCCCAGAAGACCGCCTCCGTCGTCACGAGCTCGTGCCTCGGCGCCTTTCGCGGCGTCCTCCCCGGGAAGGCCCCGAGGAGGATCAGGCCGGCGGCGAGGGCGAACGTGATGGAGGGGACGAAGGTGAACGGGCCCCACGCGACGAGCCCCCACGCCGCCGCGCCGAAGAGGGCGACACCGACGAGCTTCGAGAGCGCGTAGACGCCGGGAGCGGCAGGGAGACGCGGCCCGAGGAGGCGCCAGGCCGCGAGGCCGAGCGCCTGGAGGAGAGCGGCCCAGGCGACGAGCGCGAGCCACGTCGAGCGGGTGCCGCCGATCCGCTCGTCCGAGTCGGCGTTGGGATCGGCGGGCCGGGCCAGCAGGAGGTCGGACCGGGAGAGGGCCTTCGAGGGCGTCTGCTGGCGCAGACGGCGCTCGAGCTCTGCCGCCGTCAGCCGATCCGCGTTCCGGAAGACGATCGCCTTCGGGTGGTCGTACACCGAGAACGACTCGTCGGCCAGCTCGCTCGGGAGGCGTACGCCGAACAGCCGGGGCGGCGAGGAGAACGTGCGCTCGAGCACGTAGCCCAGATCGCCGGCGAAGAGGAGCCGGAAGAGACGGTCGGTGTCGCGGAACCGGTCCTTCGCACGGGTGATCGCACCGTAGAGCCGCTTGGTCTGGAGGACGAGGACGTCGCCGGACGCGAGACGTTCCGCGAGGAGCCGCGTCTTCTCGGGGCCGTCGAGCTCGTAGAACGCCAGCTCGAGGGACCGGAAACGGTCGGCCGGCTGGTCCGGGAAGGAGAAGGGGAATCCCTCGTCCCAGTTCTGCGTGAGGACCGTCGCGCCCGGCGCCACGTTCGCGTGGAACCACTTCGAAGCGGCGACGATGGTGTGGGGGCGCGTGTAGATCGAAAGGAAGGCCAGCAGGTACGCCCCCGAGAGGCCGAGGACGGCCCGTCGCGCGAGACGGCGCCCGCCGCCCCGCTCGGCGTCCCGCCGGGCGAGGAGCGCCGCGGCGCCGAGGAGGAGGACGGGGTAGAGCGGGAGGAGGTAGCGCGGGAACTTGACGTCGAAGGAGGCCGTGACGACGAAGAAAGGAACGGCCCAGGCCCAGACGAGGAGCTCTCTCGGCTCCTTCTTCCTGGCGAGGGAGAGAAGGCGAGCGGCCGCGCCGATGAGGGCCGCGACGCCGAGGGCCGGGCCGAGGCCCCAGAGGACGATCTCCTTCAGGTCGTAGAGGACCTTCGGAACGCCGACGTACTGGTTCGTGTAGGGGACCGAACCCGCGTTGCGGACCATCTGACCCTGTTCGGCGACGCCGGCCAGGAGCTCCCTCGCCGCGAAGAGCGCGGAAGGCTGGCCGGCGAGGAAGGCGGCGGCCAGTCCCGCACCGGTCGCCGCGGCCAGTCCGAGGGAGCGGGCGACGCGGCGCGTCCGAAGGAAGAACAAGAGCGGGGCGAGGGCCAGCGGGAGGAGCAGCGTCGCCGCGCTCGCCTTCGTCGCCAGCGCGAGGCCCGCGGCGGCGCCCGCGAGAGCGAAGGAAGCGAGCGTCTCCCGCTCGACGGCCCGGACGAGCAGCAGGAAGGTCGCCGTGACGAGCGTCGCGAGCGGGACGTCGTTCGTCGCGAAGTGCGAGTTCTGGACGTGGAACACCGCGATCGCGAGGAAGGCCCCGGCGAGAAGCCCCGTCCGCTCGCCGAAGAGCTTCCGTCCGAGGAGGGCGAGGAGAACGCAGCCGGCGGCGCCCCAGAGAGCCGAGAGGGCCCGGCCGGTCAGGAGGATCCCGTCCCAGGAGCCGAACCACGGGCTGACGTTTCCGAGGAGGGAACTCGTCCCGCGCGTCACGTAGAAGGGGAGCGACCCGTAGGCGTAGAACTTCGGGTCGAGCTGCAGGGGAGAGAAGGAAAGCTGCTGGACGGCCTCGACGATCCGTCGTTCGTCCGGGTGGTAGTTGTGCCCCTGGTCCCAGTTGAGGCCGAAGAGCCGGACCGCGAGCGCCCCTGCGAAGAGGAGCGCGAGGAGGATCTCGAATCGGCGCGAGCGGTTCTCTGTCATCAGATCGGAAGCCTCCGGAAGACGGCAGCCGGGAGGGCCCCCAGGACCGCCATGATCGGGCGCCAGTACCAGGGGGTGTAGACCACCGCGCGTCCGCGGGAGAGCGCCGAGAGGACGTCTCGCGCCACCGTCTCCGGCCGGGCGAGGAGCGGCGACGAAGCCGGAAACTGTCCCCAGGTCATCGCACTGTCGGCCGGTCCGGGCTTGACGCAGAGGACCGTGACGCCGTTCGGGGCGAGACGGGCCGACAGGCCTTCCATCGCGGCCGAGAGCGCCGCCTTCGTGGCGCCGTAGGAATAGTTCTTCCGGCGGCCGCGGTCTCCCGCGACCGACGAGAACGCGCAGAGGAACGAACCGGGTCGCGGGCCGAGAAGCGTCGCAGCCGTTTCGAGAAGCGCCATCGTCGACCGGACGTTCACGTCGATCATCTCGAGGCCGGCGGAGGGGTCGCGTTCGACCTCCTCCTGGTCGGGCATCGCGGCGAACGCGACGACGACCCCGGCGAGACCGCCCGCCAGCGCGGACTCGGCACGGGGGACGAGGGCCGCGGTCGCCGCGGCGTCTCTCGCATCGAAACCGAGCGCGGCGGCCGGGACGCCGAACCGAAACCTCAGGTCTGCCGCGGTGCGCGCCGCCTCGGACGCGTCGCGTGCGGCCAGGACGAGTCCGTATCCGCGGCCGGCGAGGGCCTCGGCGACGGCGCGCGCCAGGGTCGACCCCGCGCCCGCGACGAGGACGTTCCCCGTCACGGCGCCTCCACGAGGCCGAGGCGGCGCGCCTGGGCGGAGGAGAAGCGGCCTCGAGGGTCGAGTCGGTTCCGCGCGGCGCGGAACTCGGCGAGGCGCGGGTACATCGCGGCAAACGTGGCGGCGTCGGTCAGGGCGTCCTTGGCGAGGTAGAGCCGTCCGCCGAGTCTCAGCAGGACTTCGTCGAGCCTCCTGGCGAGGGGGCGCAGGCGCTCTCCGATGTTCGGGATGTCGAGGCCGAGCGTGACGCCCGGCCGGGGGAAAGAGAGAAGGCCCCGCCCTGCCGGCCCCGTCGTCTTCAGAACGGCGAGGAACGAGGCGGCCCGCTCGCGCGAGATCTCCTCGAGGAGGCGGCGGCATCCTTCGGCCGCTGCCTCGCGCGGGAGCAGGGCCTGGTACTGGACGAAGCCGCGCCGGCCGTACAGACGGTTCCACGCGCCGACCGCATCGAGGGGGAAGAAGAAGCTGCCGAAGCCCGAGAGGCTCGTCCCGTCGCGCCCTGCGGCGTAGTAGAGGGCGTTGAAGGCGGAGATCGACAGCGGGCCCAGGACGAAGGGAGGGGCGTCGACCGGAATTGCCGGGCCGATGCCCTCGGAAAGAGCGCCTCGGGGGCTCTGTCCGCGGGGCATCTCGGCGAGAGGCACGTGATCGCCGCGAATCAGGACACCGCGACCGAGCGAGGGGCCGCGCGCGAGGCCGTCGATCCAGGCGACGGAGTATCGGCTGAGGCGCTCTTCTTCCTCGAGGCAGGCGAGGAGCTCGTCGAGGTTCCGTGCCCGCCGTTTCACGACGCGGACGAGAGGCGTTTCGACCGGGAGGATGCCCAGGCGCGCGGAGAGGATGACTCCGGTGAGCCCCATGCCGCCGATCGTGGCGTCGAAGGCCTCTGCGTTCTCCGCCGGCGAGCAGCGGAGGACCTCGCCAGAGGAGGTGAGGAGCGTCAGCTCCTCGACGTGCCGCCCGATCGTCCCGTCGACGTGGTGATTCTTGCCGTGGACGTCGGCGGCGAGCGCCCCGCCGACCGTCACGAAACGCGTCCCGGGGACGACCGGGAGAAAGAAGCCGCGTGGAACGAGGAACGAAAGGAGGCGGGCGAGGGACGTCCCGCCCTCGCACGTGACGGAGTTGTGATCCGTGTCCAGGTCGAGGATCCGCCCGAGCCGTTCGGTCAGGATGACGGCTCCGCCGCCGTTGAGCGCCGAGTCCCCGTAGGACCGGCCGAGGCCACGGGGGAGGACCGTCATCTCGGGCGCGGATTCCATGACGGCTGCCAGAGACGGCCACGATTCCGGCCGGTACGCGGCACTCGTTTCCGACCCGAACCGGCCCCAGCCCGCCAGGTGGAGAGCGACAGATCGCAGGTGGCCCGACGTTGGAACGCGGGCCGGCTCGCTGCGACTCATAGGCTCGCGCCAGCGCGGACCTGGTTACGGAGGGATCCGGAGTCGTAAAGCATAGGGTCCGCCGATGATAGGGCGCGGCTCGCCGTTTGTGTTTCCGCGCGGCCTCGGGCCCCCTGTAAAGTCCGTCGTGATGCCGCTCTCCCGCGAGCCTGTCCCGCCGCGCGACAGGATCCTCGTCGCCGCGGTCGCGGCGGCGGCGGCGGCGTTCCTCCTCTACCGGCTCGGCGGATACGCCGGGACCCTGCTGATCTGGGAGCCTTCGGTCGTCTCGGGGTTCGAGAAGGGGCTTCGGGAAGGTGTGAGCGCGTGGCGCTGGGCTGCCGGCGCGTTCCTCTGGGACGACGGCCTCCTCTCGGCGGGGCATACGAGCCTGTTCTACGGGGCGCCGACGTACGGCCTCTTCCGGGCGTTCGGTGTCGGGCCGGCGGCCCTGAGGCTCTTTGCGGTGCTTGCCGCCGTTCTCTCGATTCCCCTCGGCGCGCAGACCGCTTCGCGTCTCTTCGGGCGACGCGCCGCCGTCCCGGCGGCAGTCCTCGTTGCCCTGAGCCCGCCGCTCCTCTTCTACGCAAGGTACGGGACCTCGGCGTCCGGAATGCTGCTCTCCGCCTGGATCGCGTTTGCCGCGGCGCTCCTCGTTCTCACCGTCGAGAGACCCGGCGTGCGGCACGGACTCGTTGCGGCCGGGGCGCTCTACCTGGCGACCCTCCAGTACGCGCCGGTGCGTCTTCTCGTTCTCTACCTCCTCGCCTTCCTCGTCGGGGACCTCCTTCTCCGGCCCCGTGCAGGACGGAGGGCCTGGGGAGCCCTCGGAGCGCTCCTCGCCGGAGCTCTCGTCGTCCTCGCCCTGCAGGTCTCCTTCGGGCGGCAGGGCGCCTTCCTGCGCGCCCGCGGCGAGCAGTTCCTCGAGATGGTCCGCCACACCGACTACCTTCGGGAGTATCTCGGCCGCCCCGTCGACCCGGCGAAGGTGACGTTCAGGGACCGGATCGAAGTGGCGGCGGCGATGGTGGGCCAGACGGGGCCGCAGCTCGCCAACCTCCTCGCCCCGAAGCTCGGCCTCCCGAACCGGGGAGAGGCCGTGCAGGGCGACCCCCCGATCCTGGCCCTCTTCGCGGTTCCGCTCACGCCGTTCGTCCTCTGGGGTCTCGTCCTTTCCTGGCGTTCCGCGCGCCGCGCGCCGGCGCATCTCCTTCTCCTCGGGTGGCCTGTCGCGACGATCGCACCCCTCCTCCTCACGACGCGCGTCGACGCTCACCGGATCGCGGTCGCCTACGTTCCGTTCGCGCTCTGGGCGGTCGCGGGACTCATGGCGGCGGCCGATTCCCTCGCGGCCCGGAGTGTCCTGCGCGCGACCCGTGTCCCCCTCGGGATCGTCCTCTTCGGGGCGACCGGGTTCTTCGCCTTGCGTCCCATGATCGTTCCCCGCGCGGAGCCTTCCCCGTTGGCCGGCCTCCTCGTCGAGTCCGTCCGCGGCAACCGGCCGGTCATCCTCGGCGTGCGCGGAGACCATACCGCGGTCGGATGGGCGCAGCTCACTCTTCTCGACCGGCTCCGCTCCCGGCCCGGTTTTCCCAGACTTATCCTCGAGGAGCGGCTGCTCATCGGCCTCGCGGGGCCGACGGAGCCACCGGAGAGAAACGCCCTGCGCGAGGTCGAAGACCTCGTTCTGGACGGGGCGGACGTCGTCCTTGCGCCGGAGTCGGAGCTCGCGGTGGCAGGGCGAGCCTTCGCTGCCGAAGGCCTCGCCGTCCAGCGGATCGAGCTGGACGGAGATGCCGCCCTGAAGGTGACGAAGGCCACGGGCGCGCCGTCCGCGCCGGCAGGCCCCGGTGCCCACGTCGTACCGGGAGGGACGGTTCCCCTCGTCTTTCTCTCCGCCCTCGAGCCCTTGCGCGTCGACTGCGCCTTCGCGCCGCCCCGGATGGACGCGGCCTGGGACGGCTCTGCGATCTCTCTCGGGGCAACCCGCTACGCGCGGGGCATCGGGATGCACGCACCGTGCGCGGTCTCCTGGGCCGTTCCCGAGGGCGCCGCGACCTTTCAGGCCGTCGTCGGCCTGCAGCCTTCGGCGCGGGGATGCAAGGACGCAGCGGTCCGGTTCGAGCTGAGCGACGAGAAGGACCGCAGGATCTACCTGAGCCCGATCGTCGATCTCGCGTCGCCCGGGCTCGAGGTCGCGGTTTCCGTCTCCGGAGTGAAGGTCCTGACCCTGGTCGTCACCGAGGGAGGGAACGGCCGCGACTGCGACCACGCCAGCTGGGCGGATGCCGCCTTCGTGATGCCGTCGCCCTGACCCTCTCAGCGCCCTCTCAGCATGAAGGCGGGCTCCCCCCAGTTCGCATGGTCACAGTCCCGGCCGTCCCCGCCGTCCGTCACCTCGAGAGTCACCGCCGTGACTCCGGTGAGCGCCACCTCGATCAGCTGAGGCTTGCTGCCAGGCCGTAACAGGGCGCTTTCGAAGAGGGGACTGTGTTCCTGGTTCAGGACGCGAAACACGACGGAGGCCTCCGCACACGTCTGAGCCGAGTCGGCGAGCCCGATCACGGACCGGAAGAAACGGGACCCGGAAGGCACGCGATAGGTCATTCGGCACCATGAGTGCATGCCGAGTCCCGAGGAGTAGGCAAGGCCCGCGAGCCGGATGGGACCTCCCTCCCAGCTTTCGTTGATCCGAGGCTTCTCGAAACCGAACTCTGCTTTCGAGGCGGTCAGGCTGGAGAGAAGGACGTGTTCTCCCTCGATCCTCGGACGCTGCAGTTGACTCCAGAAGTAGGGGGCGAGCGATCCGAAGAGCGGAACCCCGGCGAGGAGAATCCCGAACGCCAGGTGGCCCGAGCGCGCCGTCCTGAAGACGCTCCCCTGCCAGCCCGCCACATCTCCTGCGAGGTTCCGCCAGATCCTGGCGGAGGCCACGAGGTAGATGCCGATGAAGAGCACGGCGAGCTTCCAGCCCGCGAACTGCTGCAGAAAGGGCCCGAGTATCGTTGCCTGCAGGACGATCTCGATGTTCGCGAACTGCGCGACGCACAGGGCGGCGAAGAGACCCTTGCGACCGGTCAGCATGGCAAAGAGGGCGAAGAACGGGAGGGCCGGGTAGATGTAGCGCTCGTGCATCTCCGTCGGGAACAGGAAGAACCCGAGCGGAATGAGGCCGAAAGCGAGGCAGAAGTGGGCAAACCTCTCCCGGTCTGCCAGCAGGCGCTCCCGCGACTGCAGAGCCAGGAACATCCAGACGAAGAGAAGCGAATACTGGATGGCGAAGACGAGGAGCCCCCAGCGCTGGTAGCTGAGCCCGAAGGCCCGGTTCGCGTCGGGAATGGAGCCGAGATCGGCTCCGGGCATGAGCACGGACCACATGCCGAAGGCGTTCTTCGAGATGACGGCGTGAAACCCCACCGAGCCGGTCACGACGCCTCTCAGCTGACGGAAAGTCCCGGCAGCGAGGAAGGGAACGCAGACGAGCACGAGAGGTGTAGCGAAGGAAAGCAAGGAAGTCCCGAGGCGCCGAGGGCTTCTCCATTGCGACACCAGCACGATCAGGGCCAGAGGCGGAATGAATACGATCGCCTGGAGTTTGGCCGCGAGCCCGAACGCGGCGAGAGCCGCCGCGATCTCGGGCTTGCCGTTCACGGCAGCCACGAACGACAGGACGACGAACGCCGTGAAGAAGCTGTCGACCTGTCCCCAGTACAGCGTGATGTAGAGAAAGGCGATGTTGCAGAGGAGCCACAGGCTCCGGAACCGGGAGATTCCATACCGGTCGAGGAGTGAGGCAACCCCGAAAACGATGGCGAAATCGAACACGAGGACGATCGCCTTGAGAAGGTGGATCTGCTCCCGGATCTGCTGCGCATCCTCGAAGAAGGATGCGAATCCCGCGAGGACGTAAAGCCAGAGGGGAAGGTAGTTGCTGCCGGAGCCGTAAACGTGGGCGAGACCGTTCTGGGCGATGTAGTCGGTCCATCTGGCCCAGTCGTCGATGTCGTAGCCAAATCCACCGGGCCGGATCAGGAGAAGACACGTGAGGGCGGTGAAGAGAACGGCGAGAAGCCACTTCCTCCGGTCCTCCTCCGGTGGAACTGCGCCGTTCACTGCGTCCTCGTCCGCGGAGGGCGTCGGCCGAGGTTGATCAGCGGAGGTCCTCGAGAAGCGCCGAGGCCGCCTCGCGAGCGATCTTCACGGCATAGTTCTGGCCCCGGTCCTCGGGGTAGACCTGCGCCATCGCGGCGGAGTAGAGACCCGGGACGCCGGTTCTCAGGGGAGGAAGGACCCGCGAGTAGTGCGTTCCGACGACCGGCTGCGCGTACTCGGCCCGGAAGAGATGGCGCTCGAGGATGCGCGCCCGTTCGAGCTCCGGGGCGAGCCGTTTCGCGGCCGGAAGGTAGATCTCCCAGAGGTCGCGGTCCGGCATCGTCCACTTGGGATCGTCGGGCAGGACGTAGTCGGAGAGGTAGATCACGTGATTCCCGCCGTAGCGCGACGAGGGGATGTAGTTCGTGTGCTCGATGAACCCGCCGAAGGGCATCGTCACGTCGCCGACGTTCGTCCAGTAGAAGGGCGTCAGGGGCCGGTCGACGACGAGGACCGGGCAGAGGGCGTGGGCGTACGAGATGCCGCTCCAGAGGGCGCGCGTGTCGGCGGGGAGATCGGGCGCGATCCGGAGCAGCTCGGGGATCGCGACGGTCGAGAGGACGAGGTCGAAAGCCTCGGAGCCGCCGCGAAACTCGACGAGCCAGCGTCCGTCGCTCCGGGACGCAAGCTTCACGGGGCGGGCCGGGCGCAGCTCCCCCCCGCGGGAAGCGATGCGGGAGAGGAGCGCCTCGACGACGCGTCCGAAGGAGCCGCGCATGTAGCCGAGCCTCTCTCCGAGCCCGGTCTTGTCGCGCGAGCGGGTCCTCAGGGCGATCTTGCCCCAGAGCCAGACGAGGCCCACCTCCTCCGCGCGGCGGCCGTACTTCTGCGTCAGGAGGGGCCCCCAGACGACGTCGAGGACGCGGCCGTAGCCGTTCTTCTTCAGCCAGCCGACGGCGGTTTCCCCCTCGAGGGCGCGCCAGTCGCGCATCTGACGGAGACGGAGCGTGGAGAGGACGAGCTCCAGGCGTCCCTTCACTCCGAGCGGCGAGAACCCGAGGAGCGAGACGGGGGTGCCGAAGGGGTAGAGGAGTCCACCCGAGTAGAAGCCCATCTTCGACGGGAGCCACTCGATCTCGCCGCCCAGGCCGAGCTCTTCGGCGAGGGAGACGTAATCGACGTCGCTCGTGAAGAGGTGGTGGTAGAAGCGCTCGAGCGCCTCGCCCCCGACCGAGAACGTGCCGACGAGGCCGCCCGCTTCCGGGTACTTCTCGAAGACGACGACGGAGTGGCCTGCCGCGAGGAGCCGGTCGGCCGCGACGAGGCCGGCGAGGCCGCCTCCCACGACGGCAATTCGACGACCCGGGCCGGCGGACATGGAGAGATTGTGACCCGAACGGACCGGCACCGGAAGGAAGACCGAAAAGGCCTGTCCCGGCTGCAGGCTTGCCGCCGGCGGAGGTGAGGGGCTAGCCTCGCCGACCGATGGTCGAGGCGGGACGTGCGAGAGGCGCGGGTTTCACGGGAGGCTTTCTGCTCGTCGTTCTCCTCGTGTCGATCGCGGCAGGAGGGCCGGCGATGGCCTCCCGCAGCGGACTGCAGGTCCTTCTCTGGGCCTCGGGGCTCGCGATCGCCCTTTCGCTCCTCGCGGCTCAGGACCGAATCGGCGTTCTCACTGGCCCGACGCTCGTAGACTCGCCGCAGAGCAGCGTTTCTCTACCGACGGAAGCGATCGTACTGGCCGCGATCCTCCTCGTGGCCCTCCTGCTTCGCGTCCCTCACCTGGCGTCGTTTCCTCCGCGCCTTCACAACGACGAGATGAGCTGCGGCCTCGCCGCACGTGAGTTCCTCGCGTCGCCGGCACCCTCGGTCTTCTCCCTGGGGTGGTACTCGTGTCCCCGGTTCGGGTTCTTCCTGACGAGCCTGGGCCTGCGCTTCTTCGGAGACTCCCTCTTCGGGCTCCGGATGAGCTCCGTCGTGCTCGGGATGGTCTCCCTCCTGGGCATCCACCTCCTGGGCCGGCTGCTCTTCGGCGTCGGTGCAGGCCTTCTGGCGACGTTGTTCGCGGCGACATTTCACTGGCACGTCCACCTCAGCCGAACCGGCTTTCACTACGTTCAAGGGATGGCGTTCGCGGTCTGGGCGGTCTACCTCCTCGCGCTCGGTTTCGCGACGAGGCGCCGGCTCGCGTTCGGGCTCGCCGGCGTGGTCACGGGCCTCGGGCTCCAGACCTACTTCTCCGTGCGGCTCGTCCCGTTCCTGCTGGTCGCCTGGACGCTTGCGCTCGTCCTGGAGCACTCCATGCGGAACCGCCGGGAGGGGGCGCTCGCCGACGGCCGGCCCGGCTCCGGGGCCCGGGTGGCGGCCGTCGGGCTGTCGATCACCGGCGTCCTGGCCGTTGCAGCCGTCGCGCCGCTCCTCGCCCCATACCGGGACCACCCGGAGGATTTCAACTCACGGACAGAGCAGGTCTTCATCTTCTCGGAGGCGGTGGCCACACACGTGAAGGTCGCAATTCGTGGAGAGGGCGGAGGCGGCCCGGACCCGACGACGGCCGAACTTCTCGCCTTCGGGGCTCGCCGAGTCTTCGGGCTGCCCTTCCGGGGCCGTGATTCCAGCGAGCAGTACGGATTCCAGTGGCCCTTCATCCCCTGGTCCTTCTGGATCGTCTTCGCGGCCTCGCTGGCCTTCGCGCTGCGGCAAGCGCGTCGTCCCGGGTTCTCGCTTCTCTGGCTCGTCACGATAGGAACAGCCGTCGCGGGAGGGGTACTGACCGTGGATCCGCCGTTCACGCCACGGCTTTCAGCGCTTGCGGCGTTCCTTCCGCTCTTCCCGGCAGCCTTTTTCGCTGCGATCCCGGCGTGTCCGGCCGTTCGTCGGAGTCGTCCTCGGAGGGTGGTCGCCGCCACCCTGTCGTCCCTTTTCGTTCTGTTCTGGGTGGTTCAGAACGTCGACCTCTACTTCCGGAAGTACCCCGGTGAGTTCGGCGGCTCTCGCCGCGACTGGATCGTCCGGCGCCTGCTGGAGCGGCCGAAGGTGGACGGAGTGGTCAACCTGTTCCCCGAGCCGGAGGCGTTCGGACACGAGAGCTACCGGTTCGTCGGCCGCGAGCTGAAGGTCTTCAACCTCGGAACGAGCCATCGGAGCGTGCAGGGCTCGGGGGGTGAGGGAGAAGCGGTTCCCCAGGGCCCGTCGCCCGGGCCAGACATCCCGCTGCCTTCCCTGGGAGACGTTCTCGGCGAGGCCGCTTCCGCCGGAAGGAGCGTGCTCGTCATCGCGCCGACGTCGCTCGTCGCTGACGGTGACGTCGAGCCGCTGCGGGTTCAGGATTTCCACACCTCGAACGACCCGTCCTTCCCGGGCGACTTTTCCTGGGCCGTCGTTGCGCCGGGCCCCGGGTAATCGCGGCGCAGGTCTCCGGATGCTCCTGTGCTACCGTCTCCCGGCCCCGTGAGCGCACCGTCCACGATCTTCCTGGCCGTCCTCCTCGTCGGTCTCTGGGCGACCGGTACTGCCGTCCTCCTGCGCGTCGGGCGGGGGGACGAAGACGAGGCAGGACTCCTCGACGGAGCGGTCGCGCTCGGCCTTCCCGTGGGCCTCGTCCTCTTCGCGTTCCCCGGGTGGCTCCTGACGACGTTCGGCCGGATTCCGTTCGTGGCGATCCTCGTCCTCGGAGGGATCGTCGCCGCGGCAGCGCTCGTCTTCTGCGGGCGCGGGCTCGGAGGACTTCGCTCCGGGCGCCCCGGCTCCGCCCGGGTCCCTCCTCTCTCTTCCCTCTCTGCCGTACTCCTCCCCGCGCTGCTCCTGCTTGCGCTCTTCGGGGCCTACCTCTGGCTACGCCTCGGCTGGCCGGACGTCCGGGGGACGGAGAAGCCGATGGACCTCGCGGTCCTTTCCAGCCTGCTCGCCACGCCCCGGCTTCCGCTGGAAGATCCGTGGTTCGCCGGAGAGCGGTTCCCCTACTACCACTTCGGCACCTACGTCCTCGCGCTCCCGTTCCGCCTCGCCTCCGTCCCGCCGGCGTACGCCTACAACCTGATCGTGGCGCTCGTCGCCGCCCTGGCGGGCGCCGCGGCGTTCGGGGTCGTCCGCTTCCGCGGAGGAGGGCGTGTGCCGGCGGTGCTGGCGGCTCTCCTCCTCGCCTTCGCGGGGACGTTCGACGGCGCGCGCCAGCTCCTCGCCGGGACGCCGCTGTCGGGACTCGACCTCTGGCCGTCTTCGAGGCGCGTCGCGGACACGATCACCGAATGGCCCCTCTTCACGCTCTGGCTCGGGGACCTGCACCCGCACGCGGTGGCCCTTCCCCTCCTCCTCGCTTTCGCGGCGACCGCGGGCCGGTTCGCCTCGGGGCCCGGCCTCCTCCTCGACGCCGCGCTGCTGGCGGCCCTCTTCTCGGCCAACCCGTGGGACCTTCCGGGCGCGCTCCTCCTCCTCGGCGTCGGCGCGTTCGTCACGCGGGACCTGAAGACCGCCCTGCTGCGCAGCGTCGCGACGCTCGCGGTCTCGCTTCCCTTCCTCCTCCCGGCGCTCCTGTCGCCGCGTCCCGAGTTCCAGGGCCTGCGCGGCGTGACCGGCCGGACGACGAGCCCGGAGGCGTTCCTGCACCTGGGAGCGATGCTCCTGGTCCCGGCTCTCGCGGTCGGGATCGCCCTCCTGCGCTCGAGAGACGAGGCCGAGGACGCGTTCTTCGTCGCGAACGCCTTCCCGGCGCTGGGCCTCTTCCTCGCGATCGTGACGCAGCGTCCCGTCCTGGGGCTGGGGGCCGCGTTCGTGCTCGCCGTCCTGTATCTGCTGCCCCGCCTGAAGGGCGCGTTGAGGGCCGGCTTTCTCCTCGCGGGAGCCGCAGTGGTGCTTCTCCTCGTGCCGGAGCTCGTCGTCGTCCGCGATCCGTACGGCGAGGAGCTCCACCGGATGAACACCGTTTTCAAGTGCTATGCCGCCGCGGCAGCCCTGCTGGCCCCCGCCGTGGCGCTCCTCCTGCCCCTGGCGCTGTCCTCGAGGAGGGCGCGCTGGGCCGTGCGGGGCGTCCTCGTCGTTGCGGTCGCGGGGCTCCTCGCTCACCCGGCCAGCCTCGTCCTCCAGCGGTGGAACCCTTCGCAGCGGACGATCGACGGTCTCGCATGGATGACCAGGGAAGCGCCGGGGGACCGGGAGGCCGTGGAGTGGATCCTCCGGAACGCGCCCCCTGACGCGCGGCTCGTGGAAGCCGTCGGCGGTGCCTACAGCGACCACGGACGCATCGGGGGCGCCACCGGCCGCCCGATCGTCCTCGGGTGGACGAACCACCAGGGGCTCTGGCGAGGCGGGGCGGCGACGGCCGAGATCGACGCGCGAAAGCTGGACGTCGAGACGGTCTACCGGTCCGGTGACGCCGTGGCGGTCCGGGCGGCACTCGCCCGGCGCGGCGCGACGCACGTCGTCGTCGGGCCGCTCGAACGGAAGGAGTACGGTCCCGAGCTGTTCCGTGCGCGCGGAGGCGCGAGGCGCGTCTTCTCCGGGCAGGGGACCGAGGTGTGGGAGGTGGCACCGTGAGCGGTGACGGTCCGGCCTGGCAGAGGCTCGAGAGGTGGGCCTGGGGAGGGCTCCTCCTCCTCTCCCTCGCCCTGCGCCTCTGGGACCTCGGCTCGCGGGCGTACCACCACGACGAGTCGATCCACGGGCACTTCTCCTACGAGCTGGCGACGAAGGGCAGCTACGAATACGACCCGATCTACCACGGACCCGTGCAGTACTTCATGGTCGCCTCGACGTTCCGGATCCTCGGCGATTCGGACTTCACCGCCCGCCTCCCGGCGGCGCTCGGTGGCGTCGGCCTCGTGGCGATGGCGATGCTCCTCAGGGCGCGGTTCGGGCGGGGGGCCGCCTTCGCGTCCGGCGTCCTCCTCGCGATCTCGCCGAACCTCCTCTACTTCACGCGCTTCTGTCGCGAGGACGTCTGGAGCCTCCTCGGAACGTTCGGGCTCTTCCTCTGGCTGGATCGCTGGTGGCGGACCCGGCGCGTCGCCGACCTCGGTCTGGCCGCGATCTGGGCTGCCGTCGCGTTCGCCTCGAAGGAGAACTTCTACGTTCTCGCGGCGCTGATGGCGCCGTCGGTCCTGGCGGCGGTCTGGGAGCCGGGAAAGGGCTTTCCGGCCTTCGCGAAGATCCGTTCGCTCCTCGACGTCCTCGAGCGTCACGGGGTGGCGATCCTGGGCGCCGCCTTCCTCTTCTTCACGCTCTCCGAGGTGGCGTACACGTTCTTTCTCGTTCACCCCGACTCCGGGAACCCGGCCTTCATCGCGATCTCGTACTGGTGGGGCCAGCACAAGGTCGAGAGGGTCGGCGGGCCGAAGACGTACTACCTGCCGCGGATCCTCCAGTACGAGTTCGCGATCGTTCTCCCCGCGCTCGTCTGGATCGGCATGAGGTGGAGGCGCTTCTCTCCCGCCGAGCGGTTCGTCGCGGCGCTCGCCCTCTCCTCGGTCCTCATGTACGCGTACCTCGGGGAGAAGACGCCCTGGCTCATCGTCCACCAGATCCTGCCGTTCGTCCCGCTCGCGGGCTCCGCCTGGGCGGCGCTCTGCGCCTCGCGCGTCCGGACGGCCTCGATCGCCCTCCCGGTGGGCGTCGCGACCGTCCTGGCGACGCTTTCGCTCTCCTTCTGGAACCCGCTGCTCTCGCCGTCCCACCCGCGGGCCGAAACGGTCGTCTTCACCCAGACGAGCCCGGAGCTGATGCCGGTCGTGGCCGACGTCGTGAAGGTCGCCGCCACCGGTGCGGATCCCGTGGCGGCGGTCTTCGGAGAGGCCGTGTGGCCGCTCTCCTGGTACTTCCGCAACCTTCCGGTCTACTGGGCCATGCCGAACGCGGGCAGCCGGCCGCCCTTCGTCATCGTCGACGACACGAAGGCCGAAGAAGCGCAGAAGCTCCTGGGCGGCGACTACGTGGCCCGGCAGATCCCGCTGCGCGCCTGGTGGATTCCCGAGGTCTCCCGCTCTCCGCTGCGCCCGACGCCGCGCGAGCTTCTGACCTACCTCTTCACGCGCCGGCCCTGGAGCAACGACGGCTCGGCGACGAATCCGGTCGGCTCGCAGAACGTCGTCGTCCTGACGCGGCCCGACCTCGAGAGGAGCCCGGAAAGATGAGCGTGCCCGAGGTTTCCGTCGTCCTTCCGTGCTTCAACGAGCTTCCGAACCTGCCGGAGCTGCGCCGCCGGCTCGTCGCGGTCCTCGAGGCGACGGGGCGGACGTTCGAGATCCTCTTCGTCGACGACGGAAGCCGTGACGGCTCGTTCGAGGCGATGGCCGCGCTCGCAGCGGAGGACCCGCGCCTCAGGGCCCTGCGTCTCTCGCGGAACTTCGGCCACCAGATGGCGCTCACCGCCGGCGTCGACCGGGCCCGCGGACGTCTCGTGGCGGTGATGGACGCCGACCTGCAGGACCCGCCCGAGCTCCTCGCCGAGATGCTCGCGAAGTCCGACGAAGGGTACGAGGTCATTTACGCGCAGCGGACGGCACGGGAAGGGGAGAGCGCCTTCAAGAGGGCGACGGCGCACCTCTTCTACCGCCTCATGCGCCGCTGGACGAACGTCGACATCCCGGTCGACACGGGCGACTTCCGCCTCCTCGGGCCGAAAGCGGTCGCCGCCTTCCGCTCCCTGCGCGAGCGCCACCGTTTCATCCGGGGGATGACCGCCTGGGTCGGCTTCCGGGCGACGGCGGTGCACTACGTCCGCCCCGCGCGGCTGCACGGCGAGACGAAGTACCCGCTGCGCAAGATGGTCCGGTTCGCCCTCGACGCCCTCACGTCGTTCAGCCACGTTCCGCTCCAGCTCGGCACCTGGCTCGGGTTCCTGGTCTCGTCCTTCGCGTTCCTCTACATCGCCGTCGTCGTCGTCCTGAAGGTCCTCGGGATCAACGAGCGGGGCTGGACGACGCTGATGGGGTGGATCCTCCTCCTCGGCGGCGTCCAGCTGATGCTCATCGGCGTCCTGGGGGAGTACCTCGGGCGGATCTACGACGAGGTGAAGGGGCGACCCCTCTACCTCGTCTCGGACGAGGTCGGCGGCGAACCGGGTGCCGCGGGAGAGCCGCGCTGACCGCCGAGTCACCCCGACTCCGCGGTGCTATGCTTTCCTGACCGGAGGTGTCCCATGCGCCGCGCTTCATCGCTGCTCGTGCTCGGGCTCATCAGCCTCACAGCTGGGCCGCTCGCGGCCGACAGGGTCGTCCTCAAGGACGGCCGGACCCTCGAAACGAAGAAACCGCTGGTGATTCGCGGGAGTCAGGCGGTTCTCGTGCTCACGGACGGCAAGCTCGTCTCGATTCCTGCTTCCGAGATCGACACCGCAAAGACGGCGGCCGCCGCCGCGCGGGCGGCGGAGATGGCGAAAGTCCCTGCCGCCGCTCCCACGGCCGTGCGGGCCCCGAGCCTCGTCGACGCGGCCAACGCCACGCGCGATGGAAGAAAGGCCTCGGTCGTCCTGACGGATCAGGACGTCGCGGGCGGATACCTCGAGCCGGGCGAGGAGAAGAAGGCGGCCGGTGCGGGACGCGTCATCGTCAGCAACGTGTCGGCGAGGAAGGCCGCGAACGGAACGGTCGTGACGGGCTCGGTCCAGAACGCCGGCGAAAGCCCCGTCGAAGGCGTCGCGATCACGGTCGAGGCCGTGGGGGACCAGGGCCAGACCGTCTCGAGCGCCTTCGGGCAGCTCTCTGCGGACGCCCTCGCCCCTGGCGAGAAGGCCACGTTCACCGCCCAGCTCGACAGCGAGGTGGCGGTCCGCAACGTGAGGGCCTCGCCGCGTTGGCGCGCTTCGAAGCGGGAAGTGACCGTGGCGGGTGGATCCTCCTCCGCCGGAGCGTCCGCCACGTCATCGGGCGGGGCCGCTCCCGTCGAGCCGACTCCGGCACCGACCGCGGCTCCGACCCCGGCGCCGACTCCAGCGCCCGTGCTCCGCTCGCCCGACATGCCGGCCCCCGCGCCGAACGCCCCGGTGGGCGCGCCGGAGAAGCCGGGCGGTAGCTACGTTCCCCAGCCTTCGTCCAACCAGCCGAAGCCTCCGGGCGGCGGCGTCTGAGCCGGGGGCGCCTCGGGCCGGGATGGCCGCCGAGATCCTCCTCGTAGAGGACCGGGAATCGCTCCGGTCGATGCTGGCCGAGACGCTGGCCCGCGAGGGGTACGGCGTCGAAGCGGTCGCGACCGGCGACGAGGCGGTTCGGCGGCTCTCCGAGGGGCGGCGCTACGCCCTCGTCCTCACCGACCTCAAGCTTCCCGGGGCCGACGGCCTCGCCGTCCTGGACGCGGCGCTCGCGAGCGACGCATCGCTACCGGTCATCCTGCTCACGGGTTTCGGCACGGTCGAGACCGCCGTCGTCGCGATGAAGAAGGGGGCGGCCGATTTCCTCGGCAAGCCGGTCGACGTCGATCTCCTCCTCCTGCTCGTCCGCAGGCACGTCGACGCCCGGCGCAGCGCCGTGGCCCGGACGCTCCTCGCCGAGGAGGCCGGGCTCGCCGGGATGCCGCGCATCCTCGGCCACGCTCCGGCGCTGGCGGACGCCCTCGACCGGCTCCGCCGGGCCGCCGCGAGCGACGTGACGGTCCTTTTGACCGGCGAATCGGGGACGGGGAAAGAGCTCTTCGCGCGGGCCGTCCACGCCCTCTCTCCCCGCCGGGCGGGACCGTTCGTCGCCGTGAACGTCGCGGCCCTTCCCGAGGGGCTCGTCGAGAACGAGCTCTTCGGCCACGAGCGGGGCGCCTACACGGGCGCTTCCGAGCGGCGGGCCGGCCGCTTCGAGCTGGCCGACGGCGGGACGCTCTTTCTCGACGAGATCGGCGAGCTGCCGCTCGGGGCGCAGACGAAGCTCCTGCGCGTCGTCGAGGAGAGGACCTTCCTGCGTGTCGGCGGAACGATCCCCCTCACGGTGGACGTTCGCCTGGTGGCCGCCACGAACTGCGACCTTGGGGCCCGGGTGAAGTCGGGAGCCTTCCGCGAGGATCTCTTCTACCGGCTCGACGTCTTTCCGGTCCGCCTCCCGCCGCTGCGCGCCCGCAAGGAGGACGTCCCCGTGCTGGCCAGGGAGTTCGCGAGGACCTGCGGCGAGAGCGCGCGGGGCCGGGCGTTCGAGCTCAGCCCGGCAGCGGTCGAGAAGCTCGTGGCGTGGGACTGGCCGGGAAACGTGCGGGAGCTCAGGAACGTGATCGAACGGGCCGTACTCCTCTCGTCCGGCCCGCAGATCCGGACGGCCGACGTCGTCCTCGGCGCTCCGGGTGAGGAAGCGGTGGGGACGCCCTCGCTGGCGGGGACGCTCGAGGAGACGGTGGAGCGGTGGAAGCTGGCCGGCGAGTCGGCGCGGATCCGCCGTGCGCTCGAGGAGGCCGCCGGGGAGCGGTCGACGGCCGCCGAGGCCCTCGGCATCCCGCTCAAGAGGCTCGTCCAGAGGATCCGCGAGCTGAAGATGTAACGGCCCGTCAGGGCCGCGTGCAGGCGTCCCCGAGCGCTCTCAGGATCTCGTCGTCCTCCTCCGGGGTGACCGAGCGGAGATCGACGACGAGCCTTCCCTCCGAGATGCGGACGAGGACGGGCAGCTCTCGCGAGCGGAGCCGGGCCGCCGCCTCGGTCTCGCCGAGGGACGGGTGGCGCAGGAGAAGACCGAACGAGGGGAGCGTCGATTCCGTTCCCGTTCCGCCGCCGGCGATGGCGACCAGGGGGGCCGCCTCGGCCTCCCATCCGAACGCCGCTGCCGCCGCCGCGAGCCGGCGCGCCCGCTCCGCCAGGCGCGCCACGGGTACCGCCAGCATCGCGTAGAAGGGGATCTCGGAGGCCCTCCCCGAAAGGTGCAGGTCGAGAGTCGCCGCGAGCGCGGCCAGGACGAGCTTGTCGGGGCGCAGGGCGCGCGCGAGCGGGTTCCTCGCACAGGCGCCGACGAGAGCGGAGGCTCCGAGCAGGATCCCCGCCTGCGGCCCGCCGAGCGTCTTGTCCCCCGAGAAGCAGACGAGGTCGGCTCCCTGGGCGAGCGCCTCGGCGGGGACCGGCTCGTCGAAGAGGCCGGACTCTTCGAAGCGCTCGGGAGCGCCCGCGCCGGCGTCGTAGAGAAGCGGGATGCGCGCCTCCCTGCAGAGGGGTGCGAGCGCGCGGAGAGAGACTTCCTCGGTGAAGCCGACGATCCGGTAGTTCGAAGGTCTCACCTTCAGGATCGCCACGGCCCCGGCGCGGACAGCCTCGGCGTAGTCGTCGGGCGTCGTCTTGTTCGTCGTCCCGACCTCGAGGAGCGAGGCTCCGCTGCGGGCCATGATCGAGGGGACGCGGAAGTCGCCTCCGATCGCGACGAGCTCGCCCCTCGAGACGGCGACGGGCCGGCCGTTGGCGAGCGTGTCGAGGGCGAGGAGAAGCGCGGCAGCGGTGTTCGTGACGGCCAGGGCGTCGAGGTCGTCGCGGCCCGGGGCCATCAGCTCGAGGAGGAGGGGCCGCACGTGCTCGCCCCTCTTCCCGCGCCCGCCGGTCGTCAGGTCCAGCTCCAGCGTCGCGTAGCCGCAGGACCTGAGGACGGCCTCCCGTGCGGCGGCGGCGAGCGGGGCCCGCCCGAGATTCGTGTGGAGGAGGACCCCCGTGGCGTTGACGACGGGCCTCGGTCCCGCCGGCGGGCGAAGTGCGAGGGCCGTGTCGGCCGCGTCGAGGACCGCGCCGGCGGCGTCCTCTCCGGCCGCGAGGCCGCCTCGCCGAAGCCGGTCCGCGGCCTCGCGGAGAGCTTCCCTCGTCCGAAGGCGTCCGTGACGGGTCGCGAGCTCCAGACCCCGCTCGTCCGACAGAAGCGTCTCGATCGAAGGGGGGATGGTTACGGGTGTTGCCAAGACCCGTAGAATCTATCGCAGCGATGGCTGTCTCGTTTGAACGGGAGCTGGTCGACCTGGACCGGGGCATAACGACCCTCAGGATCGAATACGAGCGTTTCTTCGGCGGCGAGGTGAAGCGCCCGCCCCTGCCGAGCCGGCGGACGATCGAGGAGACCCTTCGCAAGCTCGCGAACGCGGAGATGGAGAAGGCCGCCGAACGCTTCCGGCTCCAGGCGCTCCAGGGCCGCTTCTACTCGTTCGTCGAGCTCTGGGACAAGCGGATGCAGGCCCGGGAAGAGGGCCGGACCGGGCCGGTACGCCGCCTCGCCCCTCTCTCGTCGGTCATGGCGCCGGGCTCCGGGTCGGGATCGGCGACGACAGGCAAGGGCAGAGAGAAGAAGGCGGCGGCAGCTGCGGCCCCCGACGTCGAAGCTCTCCTCGCCGCTGCAGAACGGGCGGTGAACCGCGACACCCCCGTGTCGGCCGAGCCCCCCCGGCCCGACGCAGCGGCCGGTCCTTCCGTAAAACCGAGGAACCGGGTCGACTTCACGCCCCTCTTCGAGAGGTACGTGGCGGCCCGGCAGGCCCTGGGAGAGGACGTGTCGAGGCTGAAGTACGAGAAGTTCGAGGAGTCGGTGAGACGGCAGGCGGACGAGATCCGCCGCAAGACCGGCTCGTCGCGGCTCGTCTTCGAAGTCCAGACGACGGACGGACGGGTCCGCCTCGTCGGCCGTCCCGTAGCTCCCGGGCCGAAGGGGTGACGATGTTCGTTCCGTTCCATAAGGCGTTCCTCGCGGGCGCGGTCCTCGCGGCGTCCCTCGGCGCATCTCCCGCGGCCGGCAAGGATGTCTACAGGGCGTCGCTCGACCCGGCGATTCCTCACCACGCCGCCATCCTGGAGACGATCTCGAAGATCGAGCAGAGCCCGTCGGACGCCACCCTCCACAACGACCTCGGCTGCCTCGTGGCGTGGGACGGCTTCTGGCGCGACGCCCTCCGGTCTTTCGACACGGCCGCCGAGCTCGCTCCAGCGGACTCCCGGCCTTCCTTCAACGCCGGCCTCGTCGAGGCCCTTCGCGGCGAGTGGGGGTCCGCCCGGTCCCGCTTCCGCCGGGCGGTGAAGACCGATCCGGGCAACTGGCCGGCCTGGTGGATGCTCGGCTTCGCGGAGGAGACGCTCGGAAACGAGAGCGCCGCGATCAACGCCTACTCGAAGTCGCTCCGGGTCGACACGTCGCTTTTCGATGCCAGGGTCAACCCGTTCGCCGTGGCGACCCGTCTGCGGGCGCGGGTCCTCCTCGAAACGTACCAACGGAGACGGGTCGACGCCGCGATACCGTTCTCGAACCAGCTGTCGGATCCGTCCCGGGTCGCCGCGTTCTTCCAGAATCGTGCGAAGGCGCCGCAGGCCATCGTCGAGATCGAGGAGCCTCCCCGGACCGGGCCCGTCGTGACGAGCGTGCCGCCCCCGACCTCCGCACGTCCGATGGTGGTGCCGTCGACGACGGAACCGCTGACGCGCCGCCGCAGGGCCTATTCCCAGCGCACGGGGAGCGAGGGTGACGGGCCGATCGAGGTTTCGCCCGCGCCGGCCCGCGAGGTACCGGACTCTGCGGCACCCGCCGCGGCGCCGGTTCCCGGGCTCGAAGAGGGAAGCGCGGCGCCCGGCACGGGTGTCGTGCCCGTGCCGGCCCCCACGGGAGCGCCGCGTCGGGTGCCGGCTCCAGGACCGGGAGGGCCGCCCGAGCCGCCGAAGGGCGACTGAGGGCCGACCGGTTCAGCCGGTTTTCCAGCGCGGCACGAGGAGCGTCGGCGAGCCGGCGCTCCCGGTGCCTCCGAGCGCGAACTTCAGGTCGTCCCCGATGCCGGCGATCCCCCGGAGGAAATCGGAGAGACGGCCGGAGACCGTGGCCTCAGACACCCTTTCCGTGGCCCGTCCCTTCTCCACGACGTACCCGGCGACGACGAGCCGGAACGTGTCTGCGGAAAGGTCCACCTCGGGTCTCTCGAGGAGGACCGCGGCGTAGAGGCCTCTCCCCACGCTTCCCAGCAGGTCGAGAGGGGAGACTCCGGGCAGGGGATCGACGAAGAAGTTCGTCAGGCCGATCCGCGGCGGCGCGCTCCACGCGACCCGGACGGCGCTTCCGGAGGGGGAGCGGGAGAGGCGGCCCGCCGCGGCGATGTCGGTGAGGCGGCCGAACGGCATCCCGCGGTCGACGAGGCGGGTCCGCCCCTGGAGCGTCCCCTCGCCGTCCCGCACCCCCCGGACGAGCCCGCCCGGGGCGGCGGCGTCGTCCACGAGGGAAACGAGGGGTGCGGCGAGCGCGTCCCGCCCTTCGCGGGTCCGAGCCGCCAGGAGGGCTTCTTCCTCGTCGCCGAAGAACAGGGGTGCGAGCCGGCCCACGAGGTGAGCGGCGACGAGGGGATCGAGGAGGATGTCGGCCCTCGTCGCCTCGAATGGCCGGCCGTTGAGCGGCAGGAGGACCCGGTCGGCGGCGTGCCGTGCGAGGCGCGCCACAGGCAGCTCCTCGGGGCGCGAAGCGGCGCCCACCACGCGGGCCGAGAAGCGTCCGGCAGAGGAGCGGCCGACGACCGTGGCCACGAGTGTCGCGAGACGGCTTCCCCACGTCGCATCGCGCCCCGCCGTCGTGGCGAGCCGTTCCGCCCTCTCTCCGAGCGAGACCGAGGCGTCGCGCACCGTCACCGCCCCGCGACCGGAGGCGGTGAGCGCCTGGCGGAAGCTGGTCAGGAGCGTCCGGGCGAGGTCGGCGTCGGGGGGAGGCGGGTCGGAGAGCGGGCGGTGCTCGGCGATCTCGCCGGCCGCCGGGCCCGGAAGCCGCACGCCGCGCCGCGCGCGGGCCCTGGGCAGGCGCCGGCGCGCTTCGGCGGGAAGGTACTCGGAGCGGTCGGGCCCCGCGGCCGCGAACGCGGAGCGTCCCGCCTTGAAGAGCCGGAGGGCGAGCCCTCGCTCGTGAGACTCGAGGAGTGTCGATCCCTCCTCGTCCTCGGTCAGCTCCAGGAGGGCGCCGCGCCGCTCGTAGAGCTCGGCCCCCGCGCCGTCGCCCGCCGAGGCGTCGAGCACCCGTTCGAAGAGGCGGTCGTCGGCGCCGTGCGTCACCGGCGCGCCGCCCGTGCCGTCAGGCCGCGGACCAGGAGCGCCGCGGCCGCGCCCCCCACGGGGACCGCGTCGCCCCCTTTCACGCAGACGGAGAGGCCCGTTGCGGGAAGGACGTCGCTGCCCCACGTCTCCTCGACGGAGGCGAGAGCGGAGAGGATCTCTCCGGACAGGGCGAAGGGGGCCAGCGGCGAGCTCCTCCGGCCGCGTCTGATCCCGTCGGCGGCCGAGACGAGGAGGACGAACCGCCCCGACTCGGGATCGGCCGAGCCGCTCGCCACCTCCCGGACGTAGAGGCCGTCGCCGCACCGGTCGAGCAGCTCCTCGAGGCTCGCCTCCCCCGCGCAGGCGACGAGGTTCGACATCCGGACCCGAGGCGGGCGCCGGAAGCTCGAGGTCCGGCCGTGGCCGTTCGAGTCGACGGCGCCGGAGCGCCGGTCGGACAGGAGCCCCGTGACGACGCCGCCCGCCAGGAGCGGCACGGCGCGCGCGAGCGTTCCCTCGTCGTCGACCCCGTAGGCACCCGGGAGGTCGCCCCGGCCCGGGTCGTCGACGATGTCGAGGCCGGCAGGAGCGACCGCGGCCCCTTTCACGCGGGAGAGGACCGAACCGCGTTCGCCCGCGTCCGCCTCGAGGGCGTGGCCGACCACCTCGTGCCAGAAGACCGAGGCGGCCGACGGGGAAAAGACGACGTCGACAGGGCCCGGTGCGGGGGGAAGGCCCGACGAGGGACGGGCCGCATCGCGGAGCGCGGCGGCGAGTGCGTCCGCCGCCTCGCCGAAGGGGCGTGCCGACTGGAACGAGAACGGCCGTTCCGAGCCCGCCCGGCGGATCGTCCCCGAGGCGACGAGCCGCGTTCGCACGCCGCACGGCAGGAACGCCCGGGGCGTGACGACCGTCCGCTCGGTCACGACGCGCGAGACCTCGACGGACAGCACCAGGCCGCGCGGATCGGGGAGGGCGCGCGCGAACGCCGCGGCGAGCGCCGCCGTCCGCCCTTCCTCCTCTTCCGGCCTCTCCGCGCCGGCCGGCGGCGGGGCGGGCGCGGCGCCACGGTGCGCCTTGAAGAAAGGGGCGTTTCCCGCGCGCCGCCCCGCTTCCCGGACCGCGTCCCGCAGCGCCTCGGGGCCGGCTCCGGAGCGCGCCACGAGGAGGAGGCTCCCCTCGCGCCGGATCCTCACCGCCGTCCCGCTCTCCTCGGCGAGCGCGGGGGCGAGGAGCCCGGACTCGGAGGCGGTCCACGTCTCGGTGCGGGTCCGCTCGCGAAAGGCTTCGCCCGACTCGCCCCGGCGCAGGAGCCCCGAGACGAGCTTCACCGCGTCGTCCGCGTCGCGCATCAGATCCGCCGGGCTGCCCATCGCTGCCCCGATTCTAGGCAGACCGGGGGCGAAGCGCTCGATTGCCTGCTGTATCCTCCGCGGCCATGGCCGCCCCGGACGCCCGAATCGCCGCGTGCGCCGCCTTCGTGGCGCGGCGCCTCATCGAATCCGGCCTCGTGAGGGCGAAGTCGCCCGCCGAGGTTCGCAGGGTCGTCGAGGCCACGCTCGCCTTCGACCGCGACCGCGAGCGCCAGCTGGAAGTCGAGGTCGACAAGCTCCTCCGCGCCAACACCGGCGCGCTCGGCGGGGCCGGGTTCGACTACTCCGAGGTCTTTCGGAAAGCCAAGCGCCTGCTCGCGGAGAAGAAGAAAATTCCGCTCTGAGCGGGGGAGCGAACGGATGAGGACGACCGAAGAGCGGATCAAGTACCTCGACGGCCTCCGGCAGGCGGCGCGGCTCGGTGGCGGCGAGGCGCGGCTGAAGAAGCAGCACGAAGCCGGAAAGCTCTCGGCGCGCGAGCGCGTCGAGCTCCTGGGCGACCCGGGCTCTTTCGAAGAAACGGACCCCTTCGTCGTCCACCGGTGCCGCGACTTCGGCATGGACGGGGCGGGGAACTCGATCCCGGGTGACGGGGTCGTCTCCGGCGCCGTCCGCGTGGAGGGGCGTCCCGTCTTCGTCTTCGCCCAGGACTTCACCGTCTTCGGAGGCTCCCTCTCCGAGACGAACGCGGCGAAGGTCTGCAAGGTGATGGACCTCGCGATGAAGGCGGGGGCGCCGGTCGTCGGCCTCAACGACTCGGGGGGCGCACGCATCCAGGAAGGGGTCGCCTCCCTCGCCGGCTACGCCGACATCTTCCTGCGCAACACGCTCGCCTCCGGCGTCGTCCCGCAGGTCTCGGCCATCATGGGCGCCTGCGCGGGCGGAGCCGTCTACTCGCCCGCCATCACCGACTTCGTCCTCATGGTGCGCGGGACCTCCTCGATGTTCGTCACCGGTCCCGACGTCATCAAGTCGGTGACCCACGAGGAGGTGACGAAGGAAGCGCTCGGGGGAGCGGATACCCACGCCTCCGTCTCCGGGGTCGCCCACATCGTGGCCGACTCCGACGCCGACTGCATCCTGAAGATCCGGACCCTCCTCGGCTACCTCCCGTCCAACAACCGGCAGGACCCGCCGCGGCGCGAATGCTCGGACCCGTGCGACCGGGAGGACGTCGCCCTCGACACCCTCGTTCCCGCGAGCGCGAACCAGCCCTACGACATGAAGGCGCTGATCAAGCGCGTCGTGGACGACGGCGAGCTGTTCGAGATCCACGCCGACTTCGCGAAGAACCTCGTCGTCGGCTTCGCGCGGCTCGGCGGACGCCCGGTCGGCATCGTCGCGAACCAGCCCGACTTCCTCGCGGGAGTCCTCGACATCGACTCGGCGACGAAGGGGGCGCGCTTCGTCCGCTTCTGCGACGCCTTCAACGTCCCGCTCGTCACCTTCGAGGACGTCCCGGGCTTCCTCCCCGGCACGCAGCAGGAGTTCGGCGGGATCATCCGGCACGGCGCCAAGCTCCTGTTCGCCTTCGCCGAGGCGACCGTCCCCAAGGTCACGGTCATCACGCGCAAGGCCTACGGCGGCGCCTACTGCGTCATGTCGTCAAAGCACATCCGCACCGACTTCAACTACGCCTGGCCGACGGCCGAGATCGCCGTCATGGGCCCGGAGGGCGCGGTCAACATCCTCTACGGCCGCGAGCTGGCGCAGAGCGCCGACCCCGTTGCGGCGCGCAAGGCGAAGGTCGAGGAGTACCAGGAGCTCTTCGCCAACCCCTACGTCGCCGCCCAGAAGGGCTACGTCGACGACGTCATCCTTCCCCGGACGACCCGCCGCCGCCTCATCCGCGCCCTCGACCTCGTCGAGAACAAGCGCGACGTCCTCCCCCCCAAGAAGCACGGAAATATCCCCCTATGAGAACGCGGGGTCAGGTCTACCTTCTACACTCTGCGGGGATCGCGTGACCGAGCGGCTCCTCATCGCGAACCGCGGTGAGATCGCCGTCCGGATCGCACGAGCCTGCCGGGACCTCGGGATCTCACCCGTCGCCGTCTTTTCCGATGCCGACCGGGCCTCGCTCCACGTACGGCTCGCCGACCACGCCGTCGGCATCGGCCCGGCTCCCGCGCGCGAGTCGTACCTCGTGCCGGAGAAGCTCATCGAGGCGGCGAAGAGGACCGGGGCCCGCCTCGTTCATCCCGGCTTCGGCTTCCTGGCCGAGAACGCCGCTTTCGCGAAGGCCGTGCGCGACGCCGGGCTCGTCTGGGTCGGTCCCGACCCGGAATCGATCGCCGCGATGGGCAGCAAGACCGAGTCCCGCGCGCGGATGAAGGCCGCGGGCGTCCCGATCGTCCCGGGCATGACGACCCCCGCGAAAGGCCCGGCCGAGATCGCCGCCTTCGGGCGCGAGCACGGCTTTCCCCTCCTCCTCAAGGCGGCCGCCGGTGGAGGCGGGAAGGGAATGCGGATCGTGAGGGCCGAGGACGAGGTCCCTGCCGCCTTCGAGCGCGCCAGGAGCGAGGCCGTCTCGTTCTTCGCCGACGATGCGGTCTACTGCGAGCTCTACGTCGAGAAGCCGCGGCACGTGGAGGTCCAGGTCCTGGGCGACCGGACCGGCCGCGTCGTCTCCCTCGGCGAGCGCGAGTGCTCCCTGCAGCGGCGGCACCAGAAGGTCCTCGAGGAGTGTCCGTCCCCCGTCGTGTCGCCCGAGCTGCGGGCCCGCATGGAGGAGGCCGCCGTCGCGGCCGCCCGGTCGGTCTCCTACGTCTCTGCAGGGACGGTCGAGTTCCTCCTCGCCCGCGACGGACGCTTCTACTTCCTCGAGATGAACACGCGGATCCAGGTCGAGCACCCGGTGACCGAGATGGTCTACGGCGTCGACCTCGTCGCCGAGATGATCCGGATCGCCCTCGGCGAGCCGATCAGCTTCGAACACCGTCCCGAGCCCCGCGGGCACGCCATCGAGTGCCGGATCTATGCGGAGGACCCCTCGAGCGGCTTCTCCCCGTCGCCGGGAACGATCCACCGTCTGAGGTGGCCGCAGGGGCCGGGAATCCGCGTCGACTCGGGTGTCGAGGAGGGGGACACGATTCCCCTCGACTACGATCCGATGGTCGCCAAGCTCGTCGCCTTCGGCTCTGACCGGAACGAGGCGCTCCGCAGGATGCGTCGCGCACTCTGCGAGACGCGGGTGGAGGGGATCGAAACCTCCATTCCCTTCTTCCTCGCCCTGCTCGAAGACCCCGACGTCCTTTCCGCGAACGTTTCGACCCAGTTCCTCGAAAGCTGGGCCTACCCCGGAGACCCCGCCCCGTCCGACGACGCGGCGGAGCTGGCTCTCGTCGCGGCGGCCGTCGCCGCGGCGCGGGAGAGTGTCGCCGTCCGCGGATCGTCGCAGCCCCGGCCTCCGTCGGCCTGGCGAACCGCCCGGCCGACATTCGGACACAGGGAATGAAGTACCGCGCGAAGATCGCCGGCCCTTCGGGGGAGCGCAGCGTCGAGGTGGAGGTCCAGCTCGACCCGACCGGCGTCGTGGTTTCCCTCGACGGCCGTCCTTCCCGCTGGGACGTCGTCCCGACACCTGGCGGCGGCTTCTCGGTCCTGCGTGCCGACGGCCGGCAGGCCGAGGCCGTCCCTCGCCCTTCCGCAGACGGAACCGTCCGTGTCCGGGTCGGTGCCGAGCGCGTGAGCCTCGAGCTCCTCGACGAGCTGACTGCCCGGGCTCAGGCCGTCGCCGGAAAGGGGAGCTTCCGGGGCTCTGGAGAGGTGAAAGCGGCCATTCCGGGCCGGGTCCTCAGGATACTGGCGGGCCCGGGAGATACCGTCGTCCAGGGGCAGCCTCTCGTGGTTCTCGAGGCCATGAAGATGGAGAACGACGTCCGCGCGCACAGGGATGGCGTCGTTCGCTCCGTGGAAGTCGCCGCCGGGCAGGCGGTGGGGGCCGGGCAGCTGCTCCTTTCCCTCGATCCCGCCGATTGACCGACCCGCGGCACGCGCTTCGCTATCATCCCGGCCGGACGTCTCGAAAGGCACTGCGGCCGTCCGCGAAGCGTCCGTCCAGCTCGAAAGAGGAGGCTCGTCCGTCCGATGACCCACCACCGTTCTCTCGTACTCCTTGCCGCGGCCACGCTTCTGGCGTGCCGCGCCGGCGGCGCGCCGCAGGCCCCGGCCGCCGAGAAGCCGGCCCCGGTCGCGGCGACGGCCCCGGCCGCGCCACAGCCGTCCGATCCGATCGCCGCGGCTCCAAAGAGTGCCGACCCGAGGACCGAAGCGCTTCTCGGCTGGCTGGAGGGCTTCTTCCCGTACGGCCCCGGCGAGCTGACGCTCGACGCCCTCGACGCCGTGAGAATCCCCGGCTGGAGGCTCTACCGCGCCGCGAAGAAGTTCACCGTCGACGAGCGCGCCAACGACCAGGCCTTCGTCCTCGCCGACGACTCCGGGAAGACCGCCCTCGTCGGGGACGTCTTCGTCGACGAAGCCCGGCTGAAGGCACCCAAGCCGGTCCTGGGTGAGTCCGACATCGACACCCTCCGCGAGCTCCTCGGCCGCTTCCTGAGGGGCCGGTTCAAGGTCACGTTCGACCCCTCGATCGACCGGCCCTCGATGAAGGGCATGAAGATCCAGCACGAGTCCGGCTACGGCGCCTACGACATCTCGGCCTTCGTCTCTTCCGGGGACGGGGCCCTTCTCCTCGTCGGAAGGGCGTGGGATCGCGGGAAGAGCTTTGCCGAGCAGCGACGCGCCCTCATCCGGCTCCAGGGGGCGCCCGCCCAGGGCCCGGCCGACGCCGCGGTGACGATCGTCGAGTACTCCGACATGCAGTGCCCCTTCTGCAAGAAGAGGGCTGCAGACCTCGACGCGCTCGTCCACAAGCTGGGGAAGGATCTGAAGATCCGCAGGGTCGCCAAGACATTCCCGATCTCCGAGCACACCTGGGCGTTCCGGGCGGCCTCCGCCGGACGGTGCTTTTACGAAAAGGACGCGGACGCCTTCTTCCGCTGGAAGTCGAGCGTCTTCGGCCGGCAGGAAACGCTTTCCGTCGGCGAGCTCGACACGTTCGCCCTCGACTTCGCGGTGGCCAACGACATCTCCGAGGAGGCGTTCCGCTCCTGCTACCTGCAGGGCAGCGCCGTCACGAAGGTCCTCGACGATCTGTCCGAGGGTTTCGCGGTCCGGGTCCGTTCCACGCCGACCTACTTCGTCGACGGCGTGCCGCTCTCGTGGTTCTCCGACAATCTCATGGAGGAGTACCTCCGCAAGACTTACCTGAAGGGAGCGGGGCTCCCGCTCGCCGCGACCGCCGCACCGAAGGCGGCTCCCGCGGCGCGGCCTGCCGGCCTGAAGTAGGGCCGGGGAAACGCGCCGCTCTGCGGCGGCACGGAAAAAGGGCGGGATGCCTCGCGGCGCCCCGCCCTTCTTCTTTGGCCCCTCTTCGGGCCCGTTCTACTTGATGACGAACGGCAACGGGACGACGATCCAGGTCTTCACCTTCACGCCGTCCTTGGTCGCGGGCGTCCACTGCCACTGCTTCACGGCCGAGACGCTCGCCTCGCCGAGGCCGACCCTCGGGGTCGTGTCGCGGTAGACCTCGGTCTGGGCGGCGCGGCCGTTCTCGTCCACCAGGACCCGGACGAGGACGGTGCCCGAGACCTTCCGGGAGCGGGCGAGGCTGGTCGCCTCGGGCTTGACGACCTTCGTCGCCTGCGGCGGTCGCGAGACCTGCCCGATGTCGACGAGGTCGCCGGGATTCACCCTCGGGGCCGCGGCTTCCGCCACCCTGCGGGCCGCCTCCTCGCGGGAGCGGGCGTCGGCGGCTTCCTTCGCGAGACGCTCGGCTTCTTCCTTGTCGGCAAGGGCGCTGGCGGCTCGCGCGGCCTCTTCGGCCTCGCGCGTCTTCTGGGCGGCGGCCTCGAGCGCCGCCTGCTCCTCGGTCCGCTTCCTCGCGGCCGCGGCCTGCTCCTTCCCGATCTGGGCCTCGACCTTCTTCATCTCTTCCTGGAGCCTGGCCTGGAGCTGGGCCTGGAACTCGGGATCCTCCTTGCCGACCATCATCGGGGTCGGAGCCGGCATCGGGGTCGGCGTCGCCGCGGCTACGGGCACCGGTGTGGGGGCGGCTGCCGGCTTCGCGCCGCCCCTTCCGAAGAGGAACCAGCCGGCGACGCCGAGGACGACGACGACCCCCGCGGCCACGAGGGGCACCGGGAGGCCGCCGAGAGCCGGCTTCTTCGCGACCGGCGTCCCGCCCATCGTCGTCGTGCCCGGTGAGGTCCCGCCGCCGAAGGAGGGCACGGCGACCGCCGCCGCCGCGCGGGCCGCGCGGGCGCGGTCGCGGACCTCCTTGTCCTTCTTCTCCTCGGCCGCGGCGAGAGGCTTCGGGTCGATCGTCTCCTCCTGCCCCATCTCCTTCCGTTCCTTCTCGATCGCCTTCTCGAACCGCTGGTGCATGAAGAAGGCGAGGTTGAACGTGGAGGGGGCGTAGGGGCCTCCGTAGAGGAGCTTGCCGAGGGTCTTCCTGTAGGCGACGACGTCCGTCTCGCGCTGCGCCGGGTCCTTCGCGAGGCCCCGGGCGAGGAGCTTGCCGAGGTCCTCCGGCATGGGGCTCCCGTCGACGGCGAGGACCGCGCCGGAGAGGGCGTCGGTGCCGGCCCCGGGGCTCGGCACCTTTCCGGTGAGGGCCTGCAGGAGGATCGTGGCGGCCGAGTAGATGTCGCCCGCGCCGCTCGGCTTGCCCGAGGCGAGGACCTCCGGCGCGATGTAGGGGCCGAAGGCGGCGAGAACGGCGGGCTTCTTGAGGGAGGGCAGGAGCCCGGCGCCGAGGCCCGCGCCGTAGACGCGGACGTCGCCGTCGTTGGAGATCGACACGAATCCCGGCGTCAGGAAGCCGTGCGGCGCGCCCATCTTCTTCTCGAAGGGCTTGCCCGCCTCGAGGGCGACGAGGAGCTTCTCGGCGATCAGGAGGGCGTGCTCCACCGGGAGCGGGATCGAGCCCTGGCCCTCGCCCGAGAAGAGGCGGTCGAGCGTCCGGCCGGGGACGTACTCGATGCCGGCGAACGGGACGTCCTCCACGATGCCGAGGACCGCTCCCTTCGCGACCGCGGGGCCACGGACCACCTCGAGATACTCCGAGGCATCCTCCATGGCGGGCACGAGAGCGGCCTCGTCGACGCCGGCGCCCTCGAAGACACGGACCAGCAGGAACGGCGCCAGGTGCGGTCCGGAGGCCGTTCCGGCGCGGTAGACGCCGCCGAGAGGGTCCGCTCCGAGGTGGCGGGTCAGGACGTAGGGACCGAATAGCCTGGGAATGGGGCCGCTGCTGCTCATCTCTGCTCCGCCTTCGGTGGACTTCCGGGGCGGAAAAGTCTACCTCAGCGGGGCGCGAGGGAAGCGGTTTCCTGAGCGGCCCGGGCCCGCCGGAAGAGAGCCACGTTCGCGAGGTGCTCCTCGTAGGAGACGGCGAAGCGGTGCTCGCCCGATCCGTCGCCGACGGCGACGAAGTAGAGGAAAGGGACGTCCGCCGGCGCCACGGCCGCCTCGAGGGCGGCGGCGCCGGGGCTGGCGATCGGGCCGGGAGGCAGTCCCGGGTGCACGTAGGTGTTGTAAGGGTCGTCCAGCGCCAGGCCGTCACGGGTCAGGGTGCCCGTCCAGAGGCCCCTGCGGCGGAGAGCGTAGACGGTCGTCGGGTCGCACTGCAGCGGCATCCCCACCCTCAGCCGGTTGTGGTAGACGGCCGAGACGAGCGCGCGCTCCGCCGCGACGGCCGTCTCCTTCTCGACGAGGGAGGCGAGGGTGGCCGCCTCGAGGGGCGTCCGTCCGAGCGCGCGGGCGCGCTCCTCGAAGCGGTCGGGGAGCAGGCGCCGGAACGTGGCGACGAGCGTCGAGACGACCCCGCGCGCCCCCTGCGACCGGGTGAAGTGGTGCGTGTCGGGGCCGAGGAACCCCTCGAGGCTCGGCGCCCCGGCTGGGACCCCTTCGAAGAGCCCGGGCTGGGCGAAAAGGGCATCGAGCTCGGCCTTCGCTGCGAGCCCTTCACCCGCTACGAGGCCGAAGATCTCGTCGGCCGTCAGCCCCTCGGGAACCGTCACGCGGTGGGAGACGACCTTTCCCTCGACCAGGGCACGGAGGACCTCCTCCGTCGTCCTCGGCCCTTCGAAACGGTACTCGCCGGCCTTCAGGCTCTCTCCGCGGAAGAGGAGCCTCATCACGCCGTACGCCAGGTGCCGGCTCCTCACGACCCGCTCTCGCTCGAGCGTCTCGAAGATCGCGCGGGTCGAGGTCCCGAAAGGTATCTCGACCACGACCGACGCACCCGGGTAGCCCTTGAACGGGCTCCGCACGAGGAGGAGACCCGCGGCGCCCGCCACGACCGCGAGGGCCGCCAGGGCGGCGATCCGGCCGGGCCACCGCCTCGGGCCCCCGCTCACCCGACGCTCCCGCCGGGGCGCGAAGAGAGCCAGTCGCGAAGGATCGTGGCGGCCGCCTCGGCGTCGAGCGCCGCCCGGCGGCGATCCGGTCGGCCGCCCGCTTCGCGCAGCGTCGCTTCCGCCGAGAACGAGGTCAGGGCCTCGCCGTGCAGCTCGACCGGCAGCCCGGAGGATTCGGCCAGCCTGCGGGCGAAGTTCCGGGCCCTGGTGGCGAATGCGCTGTCCCGGCCGTCTTCGGGCGACACCGGGAGGCCGACGACGAGCAGCTCCACCTCCCGTTCGCGGGCGGCAGCCGCCACCTCGGAGGCCGCCTGGGCGTCGCTGCGCCGGGAGACGACGCCGACCGGGACGACGATCTCCCCGGATTCGTCGGACACGGCGAGGCCGATTCTCTTCTCACCGAAATCCACCGCCAGGATGCGCATGGCGCGAGGATAGGGGGGCCTCTCCGGTGGTGTCCACCGGCATGCGGACCGGCGGAACGGTGAGCGGAGGGACGGGTAGGTAGAATCCGCCTGTTCCCCGTGGGCCCCTTCTGGCCCGGGGGCCTACGGAGCAAGCGAACGATGAAGAACGTCCTCGTCCTCTCGGCGGCCCGAACGCCGATCGGCACTTTCCTGGGGTCCCTTTCCTCCCTCAGCGCTTCCGAGATCGGCGCGCAGGCACTCAAGGCGTGCCTCGACCGGACGGAGTTCCCCGGGTACCGGGTCGACCAGGTCCTCATGGGGAACGTGCTGCAGGCCGGCCAGGGGCAGGCCCCGGCACGGCAGGCCATGATTGCGGCCGGCCTTCCGAAGTCGACCGGGGCCGTCACGATCCACAAGGTCTGCGGTTCGGGGATGAGGGCCGTCATGGACGGGACCAACGCGATCCTGTCGGGCGAGTACGACGTCGTCCTGGCCGGGGGGATGGAGTCGATGTCGAACGCCCCCTACCTCCTCCCGAAGGGGCGGCTGGGGATGCGGATGGGGCACGGCCAGCTCCTCGACTCGATGGTCCACGACGGACTCTGGGACCCGTACAAGAACGTCCACATGGGCAACTGCGCCGAGCTCTGCGCGGGGAAGTACGTGTTCACCCGCGAGGCCCAGGACGCCTACGCCCTCGAGAGCTACCAGCGGGCCCGCCGGGCCAACGACTCGGGCGACTTCCGGGCCGAGATGGTCCCGGTCTCGATCGAGGGCAAGAAGGGGACGACGGTCGTCGACCGCGACGAGGAGCCGTTCGCCACGCCCCTCGAGAAGCTCGAGAAGATGGGGTCCCTGAAGCCCGCCTTCCAGAAGGACGGCACCGTCACGGCGGCGAACTCATCGAAGCTCAACGACGGGGCCGCGGCGCTCCTCCTCGCGAGCGAGGGTGCGGCCCAGGAGACCGGGGCGAAGCCGATCGGCCGCATCGTCGCCTACGCCTCGCACGCCCAGGAGCCGGAGTGGTTCACGACGGCCCCCTCCTTCGCGGCGAAGAAGGCGATCGAGAAGGCGGGGATTCCCCTCTCGCAGATCGACCTCTTCGAGGTGAACGAGGCGTTTGCGGTCGTCGCCATGGCCTTCATCAAGGACCTCGAGATCGACCCGAACAAGGTCAACGTGAACGGCGGCGCGGTCGCGATGGGCCACCCCATCGGGGCCTCCGGCGCCCGCATCCTCGTCACGCTCCTCCACGCCCTGAAGGCCCGCAAGAAGAAGTACGGCCTCGCGGCGATCTGCATCGGGGGCGGCGAGGCGACCGCCATGGTGGTGGAGGCCCTGTGATCGACAAGGTCATCCTCTCCTCCTCGCACCACGAGGCGGCGGCCCGGGCGGTGGCCGACATCCCGTCCGGGGCGACGCTCGCCGTCGGGGGCTTCGGCCTCTGCGGCATCCCGGAGAACCTCATCCAGGCGCTCGCCGACCGCGACGTGAGGGACCTCACCTGCGTCTCGAACAACTGCGGCGTCGACGACTGGGGCCTCGGGGTGCTCCTCGGGAAGAAGATGATCCGCAAGATGCTCTCCTCCTACGTCGGCGAGAACGCCGAGTTCGAGAGGCAGTACCTGACGGGGGAGCTGGAGCTCGAGTTCTGCCCGCAGGGGACGCTCGCCGAGCGGCTCCGGGCCGGCGGGGCCGGCATCGCCGGCTTCTACACGCCGACCGGCGTCGGGACGGTCGTCGCCGAGGGGAAGGAGACGAAGCTCTTCGACGGGCGTGAGCACGTCCTCGAGCGCGGCATCGTGACCGATTTCGCCCTCGTCGCTGCCTGGAAGGGCGACCGGCTGGGGAACCTCGTCTACCGGAAGACCGCGAAGAACTTCAACCCGATGGTCGCCACGGCGGGGCGGATCACGATCGCCGAGGTGGAGCAGCTCGTCGACGTCGGCGAGATCGACCCCGACGACATCGACACTCCCGGGGTCTACGTGAACCGGCTCGTCGTCGCCCCCCGCGCCAAGCGGATCGAGCGGCGCACCGTGCGGAAGGGCTGAGGGGGAGTCGATGGGCAAGCTCGACAGGGACGGAATCGTGGCCCGCGCTGCGCAGGAGCTGCGCGACGGGATGTACGTCAACCTCGGCATCGGGATGCCGACCCTCGTGGCGAACCGGGTCCCCTCCGGGATGGAGGTCATCTTCCAGTCGGAGAACGGCATCCTCGGCATGGGCGCCTACCCGACGGAAGCCGAGGTCGACGCCGACCTCATCAACGCCGGCAAGGAGACGGTCACCGTCATTCCCGGCGCCGCGTTCTTCTCCTCCGCCGACTCCTTCGCGATGATCCGCGGCGGCCACATCGACCTCTGCATCCTCGGAGCGATGCAGGTCGACGCCGAGGGGTCGCTGGCGAACTGGATGATCCCCGGGCGCCTCGTGAAGGGGATGGGAGGCGCGATGGACCTCGTCGGCGGGGCCCGCCGCGTCATCGTCATCATGGATCACGTCGCGAAGAACGGCGACCGCAAGGTCCTGAACCGCTGCACGCTCCCCTTCACGGGGAAGCGTTGCGTTCACCGGATCGTCACCGACCTCGCCGTCCTCGACGTGAAGCCCGATGGGGCGGGCCTCGTCCTCGTCGAACGGGCGCCGGGAGTGACCGTCGAGGAGATCGTGGCGGCGACCGAGCCGCCCCTCGAGGTCCGCGGGGACGTTCCCGAGATGAAGCTCTGAAGCCAGGGCGGCGCCAGGTGGACCCTCCGGCGCGGCGGCTGTCCCTCGCGGGGGTCGCCGTGGCCGCGCTGCTCCTGGCGGCGCCCGCCGCGAGCCAGTCGTCGTTCGAGACCGACCCGTTCGCCTCCCGCTTTCGCGAACGCCCGAACCTCGACATCAAGTTCCGGATGCCCGAGGAGGGCGGCGTCATCAAGGTGACGGTGTCCGATGGGAAAGGGGGCCGGCAGAGCCTCCTTTCCGAGGACGTCTACGAGACCCAGGCCCCGAAGGGGGGCGTCGTCACGCTCGAGTACCAGGACATCAAGCTCACGGCCGACTACGTCCGGGCCGACCGCAGGACCCGGCAGGTCGTCGCCGAGGGAGACGTCGTCCTCGAGCAGGGGCCCTCGCGAATGACGGGCGTGCGCCTCGACCTCGACCTGACGGACAAGACGGGAATCCTGACGGACGGGACGGCCGAGCTCGCGGGCATCCTCGTCCGGGGAGCCGTCCTCGCCAAGACGGGCGCGCGGACGTTCGAGATCCGCGACGGCGCCGTCACCGCCTGCGAGGGGGACGACCCCGCGTGGGAGTTCGAGGTGAAGGACGGGCGGGTCACGCTCGACGACTACGCGAAGCTGAAGACGGTCGTCTTCCGCCTCGGCGGCATCCCGCTCCTCTACACGCCCTACCTGCTCTGGCCGGCCCTGCGCGACCGGGCCTCGGGCTTCCTCATCCCGGGCATCGGGTACAGCAGCAGCCGCGGCGGATTCCTGGGCCTCTCGTACTACCAGGTCCTCGGCCGCTCCGCCGACGCGACCGTCACGACCGACCTCTACACGAAGGAGTTCTTCGGCCTCGGCACGGAGCTGCGCTGGCGTCCGACCGCCGGGACGAGCTTCGCCGGCATGTACTACACCGTCATCGACCCCAACCAGCGATGGCAGTGGAAGACGGCGGGCTCGCTCGCGGCGGACGACCTCGCCCCGAGGACGCGGGCCGTGCTGAACTGGGTCGACTACTCGAGCATCGCGTTCTTCCAGACCTACGACCGCGATTTCTCCCTCACCTCGACCCGGACGGTCGGGCAGAAGGCGTTCATCACCCGGTCCGAGGGGCCCTTCGCGTTCAACCTCCGGCTCGAGAGGGAGACGGCCCTCTACGGCACGAGCGAGGTCGTCCTGGAGCGGAAACCGGTCCTCGAGGCGCGCCTGAGGCCCACCGGCCTCTTCGGCAACGCGGTCTTCGTCGAGGCGCAGGCCTCGGGCGGTTTCCTCCGTTCGATCCGTCCCACGGGCCAGCCCTCGGGGGACTACGAGCGCTTCGATCTCTTCCCGAAGGTCTCGGCGCCCATCTCTCCCGTCCCGTGGCTCTCGCTCAACGTCGAGGCGGGCTACCGGCTCACCCGGTACGGGGCATCGGTCTCGACCGACGGCCGTCTGCTCACCGACGAGCCCTACACGAGGGGCACGGCGCAGGCCGGCCTCGAGCTGACCGGGCCCTCCTTCGCGCGCATCTTCGACGTGAAGCTCGGGAAGTTCACGAGGCTCAAGCACGTCATCGAGCCGCGAGCCGACTACCAGTACCAGACCGACCCCGGCGACCTCTCGCGGACGCCCGTCTTCGACGAGGTCGACACGATCCTGCCCTCTCACGCGGTCCGCTACGCTCTCGTCCAGAGGCTCCTCGCCAAGGAGAAGTCGGGCGCCTCGCGCGAGATCGCCTCCTTCGAGGTCTCGCGCCTCCACTACTTCCAGCTCCCGGTGGGCGCCCCCGCGACGACCGCTCGCGACTCCCCGCTCGACGCCGTGCTGCGCGTCAATGCAGGGTCGTCGCTCAACTTCGACGCCCGGGCCGCGTGGGACCTGGCGGCGGGGGTCGTCACGTCCACGAGCGTGTCGGCGAACCTCGGGTCGAGCTCCCGCTCTCTGCGCTTCTCCTACTACGACAGCCGTCCCGTCGGCTCGGTGCGTCCTTCGACGCAGCTGAGGATCGGGGGCGGGTCCGCGATCCTGCCGAAGAACCTGCGGCTCGACCTCGAGGCGAACTACGACGTCGGGCAGGGGCGGATGCTCGAGTGGCGGAGCCTCCTGACCTGGGAGGCGTCCTGCTTCAAGATCCTCGGTGAGTACAGGGACCTGCGCCTCGGCGCGATTCCCACGAAGGACTTCCGGATCGGGCTCAACCTGAAGAACATCGGCAGCTTCCTCGATTTCACCGGGCGCGTCTCGAACTGAGCCGTGGCCTGCGAAGCGAGCCAGCCGGCGCGGGCCCGGCGGGGATGGAACAGATGGAAGACGGCAGGACGGAGCTGATCCTCGGCGCGGGCGGGATGCTCGCGCGGGGCCTCGCGGCGGAGCGGCCGCACGCCCTCTCTCTCGGCATCGGCGACCTCGACATCACCGACCCCTCGGCCCTCGCGCGCGCCGTCGCTGCGGGCGTGAGCATCGTCTGGAACGCCGCCGCCGACACCCGCGTCGACCTTGCCGAGACCGACCCGGCGCACCTGGCCGTCAACGACCTGGCGGTCGGCGTCCTCGCGGGTCTCTGCCGCGACGCCGGCGCGCTCCTCGTCCACGTCTCGACCGACTACGTCTTCGACGGCCGCGCGGGCCGGGCGTGGCGCGAGGACGACCCGGTCGCTCCCGTCAACGCCTACGGCCGGGGAAAGCTCGGCGGCGAGCGCCGCGCCCTCGAGAGCGGCGCCGAGGTGCTCGTCGTCCGGACCTCCTGGGTCTTCGCGCCGGGAGGGGTCAACTTCGTCGACACGATGCTCGATCTCGCCGGCTCGGGCAGGACCGAGCTGAAGGTCGTCGACGACCAGCGCGGCCGGCCGACGTTCGCGCCCGACCTCGCCCGCGCGCTCGTCACGCTCGTCGCCGCGGGGGCACGCGGCGTCGTCCACTTCGCCAACGCCGGCGAGACCACCTGGTTCGGCCTCGCGAAGGAAACGCTCGCGCGCGGAGGGTTCCCTCACGTGAAGCTCGTCCCCTGCACGACGGCCGAGTTCCCCCGCCCGGCGGCCCGGCCGGCGAACTCGGTTCTCGATACGACGCGCTACGAGCGGCTCACCGGCGAGGCGCCGAGGCCCTTCACGGCCGCACTCGACGAGCATCTCCGGCTTCGAGCGGGGGCGGCGGGGAAAGCGGAGGGTTGAGGCTCGACGGCACCGAAGCGAAACGCAAGGCCGTCCACGTCGGGATGGCCTCGTTCGCGCTTCTCCTCCGTTGGCTCGACTGGAGGGGCGCTGCCCTCTGTGCCCTGGGGGCACTGGCGTTCAATCTCCTCGTACTCCCGCGTCTCGGCGGAAAGGCCCTCTTCCGCGTGGACGACCGCGCCCGCGGCTACCCGGTCGGCATCCTGCTCTACCCGCTCGTCGTCCTCGTCCTCGTCCTCCTCTTTCCGGCCCGGCTTTCCCTCGTGGCGGCGGGGTGGGGCTTCCTCGCCTTCGGCGACGGCTTCGCGACCCTCTGCGGCATCACCCTCGGCGGGCCCCGCCTTCCGTGGAACAGCGGCAAGCGCTGGAGCGGGCTCGCCGGCTACGTCCTCTTCGGCAGCCTCGGCGCCCTGGCCCTCTCCTCGTTCGTCGCGGGGCGGGGACCGTCGCCCGCCGAGGGCGTGGCATTCCTCCTCGCCGGCCTCGCCGGAGCTGCCGTCGAGAGTCTCCCCTCCGAGCTGGACGACAACCTCGTCCCGCCGCTCGTGGCGACGGGAGTCCTGGCGGCCCTCCTCGCGGCGCTCCCGAACGTGGGTCTTCTCCTGGATCCCACCGCGCTTCGCCAGCTCTCCCTCGGCCTCGCGGTCAACGTCTTCGTCTCGAGTGCCGCGGCGCTCCTGCGCGTCGTACGCCCTTCCGGCGCGCTTGCCGGCGGCCTCGTCGGGACTCTCGTCCTCGGCCTCGGAGGCTGGGGGGCCTACGCGCTCCTCTGGGTCTTCTTCGCCGGTGGGACGCTCACGACCCGCTTCGGCCGCAGGCGGAAAGAGGCGATGGGCAAGGCGGAAGAGGCGGGCGGGCGTCGCGGGGCCGCGAACGTGCTCGCGAACTGCTCCGTCGCCGCGTTCCTCGTCTGCTGTGCCGCCATGACGCCGGCCGCCTCCGCCGCGCTCCTCCTCGCCGCGGCCGCGGCCCTCGCCACGGCCCTCATGGACACGGTCGGCACGGAGGTGGGGCAGGCGCTCCGAACGCCCACCGTCCTCCTCCCCGACTTTCGCCGCGTCCCACCCGGCACCGACGGAGCGGTCTCCGTAGCCGGCACCCTCGCGGGCCTCCTCGCGGCGCTCCTCCTGGCGGCCCTCGGCTGGAAGCTCGGCCTCTACCCGCCCTCCGGCATCCCGGTCGTCGTCGCCGCCGCCTTCGCCGGCACCGTCGTCGAGAGCCTCCTCGGCCGCGACGGAGCCCCCTGGCGCGTCACGAACGGCCACGTCCTCAACTTCTTCAACACCCTCGCCGGCGCCGCCCTCGCTCTCCTCCTCGCCTGAAGATTGAATATGGGGTCAGTTCCGTTTTCCGTTGCTCGGATCGAATGAGGGGGGCGGGGCCAGTTCCTCGTGAAACACGGAAAACGGAACTGACCCCAAGTCTTGACAGCCGAACCATCCCGTCGATTCCGCGGGGGGCCGCGGGCGGAGTGGGGCGTCTCGCGGCCGCCTGTTCCGCGCGGCCGACCCGCTTCCGAGCTCGCTGCGGCCGGGCGGGGGGCCCGCGCGGACTCCTCGCTTCGCTCGTCAGACACGCGCGCGAGCCTGATCCCCGCCCGGTCCTCGCGAACTCGAGCGGGTCCCCGGCCGTGCTCAGGGGCGGCTCGCGAGACGTCCCACCCCACCCGCGGCCGGCGGGCTTCGAGGTCTGCAGAGTCTGAATATGGGGTCAATTCCGTCCGGGTGTGGGGTCAGTTCCGTTTTCCGTTGTTCGACTCGGATGTGGGTCGATTCCATATCTTCGGAAAACACGAAAAACGGAACTGACCCCATGCTGACTTTAGGCCTCAGTTCCGGGCTCGCTCTCTGGCCTGACTCATCGGAGGGCTGAGCGGGCGGGAGGGGTGTCCCGCGAGCGCCGTTCGAGCACCCGCGGGGACCCGCACGGTTCCGCGAGCAGGACGCCGGACAAGGCGAGCGCACGTGTCTGACGAGCGAAGTGAGGAGTTTGCGATCGCCCCGGCGGCCCGCGCAGCGGGACCGATGCGGGTCGCGGGAGCGCAGAAGGCGCCGTGGGATACCCCTCCCGTACGCGACTCGTGCGGCACGATGAGATGGCATGGAAGACGTCCCGTCCCCCTTCGTCCCCCTCGTGCCCTCGGCCCCTCGTTCCCTCGTCTTTCTCTACGCTCCCCGTCCCACCGTAGAATAGAAAATCAAGACCTGACCCCCAGCTTCTCGATGAGGAAGGTGGCGACGTGCTCGGCGTAGGTGCCCTGGCCGAAGCCGGCGTCGTAGCCGAGCTCGACGGCGAGCTTGTTGCTGATGCGGGAGCCGCCGGCGCAGACGACGAAGCGCTCGCGCAGGCCGCGTGCCTCGAGGAGCTCGATCAGCTCGGTGAGGTTGCGGATGTGGACGTCCTTCTGGGTGACGATCTGGCTGACGAGGATCGCGTCCGCATTCACCTTCACGGCAAAGTCGATGAGCTTCTCGTTCGGCACCTGCGCGCCGAGGTTGTGGGCCTCCACCTCCGGGTAGCGCTCCAGGCCGTAGTGGTGGTTGTAGCCCTTCATGTTCATGATCGCGTCGATCCCGACCGTGTGCGCGTCGAAGCCCGTGCAGGCGCCGACCACGACGAGCTTGCGGCCCAGGCGGGCGCGGATCACCTCACAGGCCTCGTTCATCGAGTAGAGCCTCTCGCCGGTCGCCTCCTCGACGTGGATCGTGTCGACGTCGATCGACGTCTCCGTCCGCCCGTAGGCGACGTAGAAGCTGAAGCCCTCCGAGAGGGGCGCGGCGTGGACGATCTCGGCGTGGCGGAAGCCGAGCTTCTCGACGAAGAGGCGTGCCGCCTCGCGGCCGCGGGGGCCGAAGGGGACGGGGAGCGTGAAGGAGAGCTGGACCGCGCCGTCGTCCAGGGTGTCGCCGTAAGGTCGAATGATGGTCGTCATCGCGGCCTCAGAGTCCCAGTTCCCGCTGGAGGTGCGTCTCGAAGGGGTTCCAGTAGCTCTCGGCCTTCCTTCGCAGGCCCTCGAGCCCCTTGCCCATGTCGCGGGGGCGCTTGATGTCGGCGAAGAGCCCCTGCTCGATCGCGGGCATGAGTCCTGTCGCGTCGATCTTCTCGAGGAAAGCGATCGACTCTTCGAGGACGGCCTGCGCCCGTCTCACGATGGCCCCGTCCTTCCGGAACTCGATCTCGTCCCCGAGGTCGGCCATGTTGTTCATGACGTACTTCGCGTTCTCGAGGGCGAGGAAGCGGTCCTGCATGAAGGGCGTGTGGATCGCCTCGGTGAGCATCCCGAGGAGGTGGATCCCCTGTCCCGTCATCTGCGAGACGAAGTTGAAGAGGGCGTTCTGGACGACGCCGCGGAAGATGTCGCCCGTCATGAACTTCGTCGGCGGCATGTACTTCAGGGGCGCCTCGGGGAAGATCTCGCGCGCCATGAGGGCCTGGGAGAGCTCCATCAGGAAGCCGTTGCGGATCGCAGGGTCCATCTCGAACGCGTGCCCGAGCCCCATCTGCCAGGGCTGAAGGCCCGCGGCGAAGGCGAAGCGCTCGTTCAGGAACTGGCTCGCGAGAACGGTGTAGGCCTTCTCCACCGCGTCGGACGTCGTCAGGTAGTTGTCCTCGCCCGTGTTGATGATGACGCCCGCCCAGGCGTTGATCATCCGGCTGAACTTCTGGTCGACGAACGTCCGGTACATGTTGATGTCGCGGAAGAGGATCCCGTACATCGAGTCGTTCAGCATCATGTCGAGGCGCTCGAGCGCCCCCATGGCCGCGATCTCGGGCATGCAGAGGCCGGAGGCGTAGTTCGTCAGGTAGACGTAGCGCCCCTCCTTCTCGACGACCTCGTCGAGCGCGGCCCGCATGATCCGGAAGTTCTCCTGCGTGGCGTAGGTCCCGCCGAAGCCCTCGGTCGTCTCGCCGTAGGGGACGTAGTCGAGGAGAGACTGCGCGGTCGTCCGGATGACGGCGACGACGTCGGCCCCCTGCTCGGCCGCGGCGCGGGCCTGCTTGACGTCCTCGTGGATGTTCCCGGTCGCCACGATGACGTAGAGGAGCGGCGCGTGGTTCCTCCCCGCGTACTTCGCGAGGCGTTCCTCGCGGCGGGCCCGATTGCCGCGAACACGCATCGTGCAGGCGGAGACCAGCTCGGCGGCCTTCCCCTCGAGCGCGACGGGGTCGGCGAGCGGGAGGTCGGCGACGCAGAGCCCTTCGGCGACGCGCCGGTTGAGCCCCGCGACGCCCTCGCCCGTGCGGAGGAGGGCGTTCACCCAGTACTTCAGCGCCCCTTCCTCGAGGCGGTCCCGGAGCTGGTCGACGACGAGGTTCGGCACGGGCACGCCGTCGGCGTCGGCGCCGTCGGCGCCGGCGAGGCGCAGCGTCGCCCTCTCGACCGTGACGGTCGTGTGCGCCTCGATGAACTCCTGTACCGGCGCGACGATCCGCTCCGCGAGCTCGCGGGCGTGCGCGATACGTTCCGGCGGCAGGTGGAGCCTCTTCTCCATGGGTCCTCCTCGGGTCAGTCTTCTTGCTTCAGGAAGTCCCCGGCCCGCCGCGCGAGAGCCGGGGAGAGGCCCAGAAGCGCCGCGACGGCGATGGCGTCGGAGCGCCGCTCGCCCGGGGCGTCGGGCTCGAGGCAGAAGCGCATCTGCCGGTCGATGTGCCGGATACGGGCGGCGAGGTCCGCGTCGCCCGTACCGTCGGGCGCCGCGAGGTCGAGGCGCGTCCGGTCGAGCCCGCCCATCCGGAGGTAGCGGACACCGGGCAGCCGGCGGACGCCGCGGAAGTGGGTCGAGAAGAGCGCGACGACACGGGGTTTCCCGGCGAGCTCTTCGAGGATCGCCGACAGAAGCGCCTCGGCCTCTCCCGAGCTCGTCGTCCGGGCGAACTCGTCGAAGAGGGCGAGCGTCTCGCCGCCGAAATCGGCGTGCGCCTCGTTGAACTGGCGGATCTCGAAGCCGAACCCGGAGAGGCCCCGCCCCTCCTCGCGCTCCCGTCCTTCTCCCACGTAGTGCAGGTGACGGAAGACGCGCGTCGCGAAGCGGGCGGCGGGGACGAAGAGCCCCGCCTGCGCGACGAGCTGGAGGAAGGCGAGCGTCTTCAGGACGACCGTCTTCCCGCCCATGTTCGAGCCGAAGATCACCGTCGGACCGCCGCCGAACGTGGCGTCGAGCGGCGCGTACGGCGTCCCGAGGCTCTCGCAGAGCGCTTCCGTCGGCAGGTGCCGGCCGCTCTCGACGACGATCCCGCCCTCGTGGAGGATCGGGCGCGTGAGCCCCACCTCCCGCGCGAGGTGTGCCCCCGCGAGCGCGAGGTCGAAGACTTCGACGGCCTTGGCCTGCTCGAGGAAGAACGGGAGCGCCTCGCGAAGCGGTACGGAGAGCGACGCGAGGACGCGCGCCTCGAGCGAGCGCTCGCGCGAGAGGAGCGCGACCGTCTCCTCGGCGAGGCGGAGCGCCTCGGCAATCGGGCGCGGGCGAGCGCAGAGCCGGTCCGCGTCCCACGGCTCGAGGTCGAGGAGCGCCGCGGCGGCCGAGGCGTCGCCGATCCGTTCCCGGGGCACGAGGAGAAACGCGCGCCCCTCGAAGGCGAAGCCCCAGCGCTCGAGGACCGCGCTCTCGTACTCCTCGCGCAGGCGCCGCGACGCGGCGTCGGCCTCCCGGAGCGCGCGGCGGATCTCGGCGAGCTCCGGGTCGTACGCGTCCGCGACGTAGAACGATTCGTCCCCCTGGCGCCCAGTCCCGAGCAGGTCGGCGAGGCCGCCGGGAATTTCCCTCAACCCGAACCGCTGCCCGAGCGTCTCCGGCAGGAGCGAGAGGAGGCTCCGGTGGTTGAAGAGGAACTTCTTGAGCTGGAAGACCTCGACGTCGTCGAAGACCTCCTGCGGCGTCTCCGGGAATCGGGGCAGGCGGCGCAGGTGATGGTGGATCCGGTCGAGCGTCACGCGGTCGGCGTCGAGCCCCCCGAGGAGGGCGAGAGCCGCGTCGGTGAGGTCGTAGCGCTCCTCGAGCGCGGCCCGCTCGGTCATCGGGACCATCCGTGCCTTCGCGTCCCGGCCGAACGGGGTCATGGGCAGGAAGCGGCGCCAGAGCGCGTCCGCGCCCGCGTACGTCCAGATCCCCTGGCTCACGCCGCCACCTCGTACGGATTCGGGAGGAGCCGGGCGGCGACCGCCGGACCCACCGCGTGACGCAGATCCTCCGGCCCGACGCCCCGGAGCGCGGGGACGACGCCGAGAAGCCGGAAGCCCCGCCTCACGCTGCACGTCACCCGCGAAAGGAAGCGGAGCAGATCCGCCGGGGAAAGGAACACCTTCGTGAAGTCCTCGACGGAAAGCGCGACGAGGCCCTCGGGCAGTCCCTGCCTCACCTCGTCGGTGAGGGGCCCTTCGAGGCGCAACGCGCCCGCCGGCGGGTCGGGCACGACGGACAGCTGGGAGAGCGCGACGAGCGCGCGCAGGCGCCCGGCGACGCGCGGCAGGTTTCCCGGGTCGACACGGACGGTGTAGACGAACCCGACGTCCCCGAGCGCACCCAGCTGCGTCACGCGGTCGGCGGCGCCGTCGACGATCGCCGAGACGGCCCATCTCTCCTCGCGGACGAGGCGCACCGCACCCGAGAGGGCGGCGAGGCTGTCGGCGCCCACGAGCGTCACGCCGCCGCGCCGGACCGCCCGGCCGAGAAGGAGCCGGCCCAGGACGGACCGGCCCGGCAGCGTCTCGAGAACCTCGAGCCGGGCCGACGAGGCGCGCGCGAAGAGGTCGGTCGTCAGGACGACGTCTCCCTCCTCGACGAGGACCTCCGGCGCGGCCGCGCCGCTCCGGGCCTTCAGCCCGCCGTCGACCCCGACGCTGAAGACGGCCACGGGGCCGGCCCTGCGGGCGACCGGCAGGAGGGCGTTCAGGAAGGTGGTCTTCCCCGACCCCTTCTCGAATCCGGTCACCGCCGTGACCCCTCCCGCGACGCCCTCGAGGCCGGTCAACGCGCCCTCAGTCCTCGTTGCGCTTGTGGCGGATCAGGTCGCTCGGCTCGATGCGGCGCTTGTCGCCCGAGAGAAGCATCGCGACGCCGTCCTTTGCCCGGTACTTCGCGTCGTCCCCTTCTTCCTTCCGCGCCGCGTTCGCGGGTCCGCGCCCCTGCGGCCAGGAGTAGGTCGTGATGACCCCCTCGTAGTTGCGCAGGACGGCCTTCCCCTCGGCCATCGAGATGAGGTAGTTCGGCATGACCGGGATCTTCCCGCCGCCTCCCGGCGCGTCGACGACGAACGTCGGGACGGCGAGGCCGGTCGTGTGCCCGCGGAGCGACTCGATGATCTCGATCCCCTTGGCGACCGACGTCCGGAAGTGGCTGATGCCGAGCGAGAGGTCGCACTGGTAGATGTAGTAGGGCCGCACCCGGACCGTCATCAGCTTGTGGACGAGCTTCTTCATGACGACCGGGTCGTCGTTGATCCCGCGCAGGAGGACGCTCTGGTTCCCGAGCGGGATGCCGGCGTCGGCGAGCCTCTCGCAGGCGGCCTTCGCCTCGGCGGTGATCTCCTTGGGGTGGTTGAAGTGGACGTTCACCCAGACGGGGTGGAACTGCTTGAGCATGTTCACGAGCCCGTCGGTGATCCGCTGCGGCAGGACGACCGGCATCCGCGTCCCGATCCGGATGATCTCGACGTGCGGGATCTCCCGGAGGCGCCGGAGGATCGACCGGAGCTTGTCGTCCGGGAGGACGAGCGGGTCGCCGCCGCTGAGGAGGACGTCGCGGACCGTCGGCGTGTTCCGGATGTACTCGATCGCCGCGGAGACGTAGTCCTCCGGCATGTCGACGTCCTCGTCGCCGACGAGCCGCCGGCGCGTGCAGTGCCGGCAGTTCATGCTGCAGATGTTCGTCACGAGGAGGAGGACCCGGTCGGGGTAGCGGTGGGTCAGCCCCGGGACGGGGCTGTCGACGTCCTCGTGCAGAGGGTCCGCCATGTCCGAGGGGTCGTCGTGCATCTCGGCGATCCGCGGCACCGACTGCATCCTCACGGGGCACTCCGGATCGTCGCGGTCCATCAGCGCCGCGTAGTAGGGGGTGATCTCCATCGTGAACTTGCCGAGGCACTGCTGGATCTGGTCCCGCTCGAGGTCCGTGAGCTTGACGACCTTCTCGAGCGTCTCGATGTCCCGGATCCCGTTCTTCATGTGCCAGGTCCAGTCGTTCCACTCGGCGTCGGTCACGCCGGCGAAGAGCGGGATGGAGCGGAAGTCGACGGTCGGGTACTTCATCGCAGCCTCAGGCCTTCCGGAGCTTCAGCATCGCGCGGACGTCGTCGGGCCGCGCGAGCTCCCGGCCGCAGTCCTTCGCGATGCGGGCGGCGCGCTCCACGAGCTCGGCGTTGCTCTTCGCGAGGCGCCCCTTCGTGTAGTAGATGTTGTCCTCGAAGCCGACGCGGATGTTCCCGCCGAGGGCGAGGGCTCCATAGATCGCGTCGAGGTTCGCCTTGCCGCCGATCCCCATGACGGTCCAGTGCGCCCCCTTCGGGAGCTTTCTCACGAAGAAGTCGAGGACGTCGACCTCGTACTTCGCCGAGCCGGGGACGTTCAGGACGAGGCCGTAGTGGTACGGCTCGTCGAGGAGCCCTTCCTTGATCAGGATGTGGCTCGCGTAGACGTGCCCGAGGTCGAAGCACTCGAGCGTCGGGCGGACGCCGTGCTCGCGCATCGCCTTCGCGAACTGCCGCATGACGGGGAGCGTGTTGACGATGTACTCGTCGCCGAAGTTGACGGTCCCGCAGTCGAGGCTCGCCATCTCGGGCTTGAGCGTCACGGGCTGGAGGCGCTCCTCGGGCGTCATCCCGACGGCGCCGCCCGTCGTGCACTCCACGACGATGTCGCACCGCGACCGGACGAGCTCGATCGCCTTCCGGAAGACGGCGACGTCCTGCGTCGGCGAGCCGTCGTCGTGCCGCACGTGGAGGTGGAGGACCGCGGCGCCGGCCTCCCAGGCCTCGAAGGCGCTCTGCGCGATCTCCTCGGGGGTGACCGGGAGGGCGGGCTGCGACTCCCGGGTCGTCTCGGCGCCGGTGACGGCGCAGGTGATGATGACCTTCTCGCTCATGTGAGCCTCCGTGGGGACGTTCGACGTCCGGCCGCGCCGCACGCGGCGGCCGCGGGAAAGGCGCCCGGCGGGCGCGGACCCTCAGACGTAGCGGGTTTCGAAGAGCCGGCGGAGCTTCGCGTTCTCGCGCAGCTCGGCCAGCGTGATCTCGGCGTGCCCCTTCGTGTAGCCGTTGCCGACGATCATGGTGACGTCCTTGCCGACGCCCTCGGCGCCGAGCGCGGCCTTGCCGAAGTGCGTCGCCATGCTGAAGAAGTAGACGGTCCCTTCCTGCCGGCAGGGCAGGATGCTGCTCATCTCGGTGTTCTGCACGTTCACGCAGTTGAAGACGACGTCGTACTCGGCACCGCCGTTCGCGGCGAGGACGGCCTCCATCAGCGCGACCGGCTTCGTCGCGTCGGCCACGACGACCTCGTGGCAGAGGTCGAGGCTCGCGAGCGTCTCGGCGTCCTCTTTCAGGTAGACGTTCCCGACGACGCGGCCCGTGGGGCCGACGCGCTTCATCGCCTCCCAGGCGACGAGCATCCCGCTCTTGCCCCCCGCGCCGAGGATGAGAACGCTCTGCCCCGGCTTCACGAGCTTGGCGGCCTGTGCGGGCGCGCCGGCGACGTCGAGGGCGGCGAGCGCGAGCCCCTCGTCCATGTCGGCGGGGAGCTTCGCGTAGATGCCGCTCTCGAAGAGGACGGCCTGCGCCTCCACTTCGACGCGGTCGATCTCGGGGTGGATCTTCACGATCCGCGCGATCTTCAGCGGCGTCAGGCTGAGGGAGACGAGGCTCGCGATCCGGTCGCCCGGCTTCAGGTCCCGCCCCGCGAGCGCCGCGCCGACCTTCGCGACCGTACCGATGAACATCCCGCCCGAGCCGGTGACGGGGTTCTGCATCTTTCCGCGCTCGGCGACGATCGAGAGGATCTTCGACGCGATCTTCGCCAGGTCGCCTCCGGCCTCCTCTTCGATCTGCGTGAAGCTCGCCGAGTCGATGTTCAGCGCGCTCACGTCGACGAGGATCTCGTTCTCCCCGATCTTCGAGAAGTCGTTGTCGAGGCGGAGCGCGGGCTGGGGAAGAACGCCCTTCGGCTCGAGGACGCGGTGGGAGCCGTATTTGCAGGCCATGGTCCCTCTTTGCGATCGCGTTTCAGGATCCGCCCCGTCGGGCCGGTCCGACACGAAGGCGCCCCGCCAGGCCGTTTCCGGGCCGGGGGGCCGACCGGCGAGGATATCAGAGGACTTCGGTGTAGCCTCGACGGACGTCCTCATGACGCCCCGCACCGCCATCCGCCTCACCCGCCCCTTCACGCTCCTGCCGCCGCTCCTCGGCATCGTCTCGGGGGCCGTCTGCGCCTTCGGGAGCATCCACAACCCCGACCCTGGGCACCGGCTCACCTGGGCCGTCGTGGGTGCCATCGCCCTCGGCTCGCTCTGCGCGTCGTTCCTGAATGCCGCCTCGAACGCCCTGAACCAGATCACCGACCTCGAGGTCGACCGGGTCAACAAGCCCGACCGGCCGCTCGTCACGGGCGAGGCCGGGATCCGGGAGACCTGGGTCCTCACCTGGGTCCTCTACGTCCTGGCGATGGTTCCCGTCTGGTTCGTCGTCGTACCGCCCCGCGAAGGGATCGCCGCGCGCCTCCTCGCGCCCCTCCCGACGCACCAGACGTTCTTCCTCTTCCTCGGCGGCCTCGTCTTCACGCTCGTCTACTCGCTGCCGTCGTGGGGGCGGACGAAGCGCCTCGGCATCTGGGCCAACCTCACGATCGCCATTCCCCGCGGCGCGCTCCTGAAGGTCGCCGGCTGGACGATGGTCGCCCCGGCCCTCGCCCTCGAGCCGTGGGTCATCGGGTTTCTCTTCTTCCTCTTCCTCGTCGGGGCCGCCTCCACGAAAGACTTCTCCGACGTTCCGGGGGACCGGGCCGGGGGCTGCCAGACGCTCCCGATCCTCCACGGGAACCGCAAGGCCGTGGCGATCATGTCGCCCTTCTTCGTCCTGCCGTGGCTCCTCCTGATCCCGCTCGGATTCCTGCCCGACCCGCTCGCGCCCGAGCACCGTCTCCTGACCGGGAACCCCTGGCTCCTCGCGGCGCTCGGCGTCCTCCTCTCGGCCTGGGGCCTCTACACGGTGAGTCTCCTCCGCCGGAACCCCGACGAGCTGTCGACCACCGAGAACCACCCCTCCTGGACCCACATGTACCTGATGATGATGGCCGCGCAGGTCGGGTTCGCCCTGGCCTACGTTCTCTGACCGGTCGCGTGCCTGCGATCGGGTACGATCGTCCCGGCATGAGCGTTCCGAGCACCCAGCCGCCGACGGTCGACGTCCCGTCCCTCTCCGTCCGATGGGAGGGGCTCGTCATCGTCATCGACGAGCAGACGATCAACACCTTTCTCCACCGGGCGACGCAGCGGGTCCCGGAGATCTCCGGCATCCAGGTCGAGGCCGACGGCGGCGTCCTGGGCCTGACGATCAAGGTGAAGAAGGGGTTCCGCTTTCCGCTGAAGAGCAAGGTCACGTCGATCCGCTTCCGCGACGGCTGGCTCGGTTTCGCGCTGGAGGAGCTGAAGGTCTTCGGCTTCATCCCGATCCCGCCCTGGGTCATCAAGCGGATCGTCGCCCACCAGCCGCCGGGCTTCGCGTTCTTCTACCCCGACGACCGCGTCGTCGTCCTCAACCTCTCCACGGTCCTCCCGCCCGAGCTCTCGCTCGAGGTGCGGGAAGTCCGCTGCGAGAACGGCGAGATCCGCATCGCCTTCGGTCCGAGCCGCCTCCGCCTCGACCGCCTCGTCGCGGCCATGGACAGGGACCCGTTCGACATGGACTGAAGTGGATCGGGGAGGCTCGCCACGAGCCTCCCCGTTAACTTCGTCGCGAAGCCTTCCCTGCCGCGCGGAGGGGGCTGCGGGGGAAACCGGCGGTCCGGGTTCCCCCGCGACACTGTCAGTCGATGACGACCCTCACGTGGGCGTCGTCGCTCGTCACCTCGATGACGTCGCCGCGGGCGGCGTCCCGCATCTCCTCGAAGAGGGCGCGGATGTCGAGGTCCTCGTCACCCGAGACGGCAGCTTCCATGTAGCGGGCGGGGAAGCGGATGGTGACGATCTGGCGGGGCGGCCCGTCCTCTTCGCCGACCCCTTCCTTCACCGTCAGGTGAATCTCGCCCTTCTCCCGGCGAAACGTCATCTCGCTGCCTTCGTGGAGCTTCACGACGTCGGTCCCGTCGGGCTTTCCGGCCAGCTCCGTCCAGATCTCCCGGACGATCTCCGAGGCGACGGTGTCGTCGAAGTGGAGGTTCGCTTCGCGCTGCAGCTTCCGGGCCGAGACGGCGTGGAGACCGCCGCGGAAGAGGAACCAGGGAACGGTGATGCTCACCCTTTCCCCGTGCCCCGGCGTCCCGGTCTCCTCGATCACCATCCTCAGGAACCGCGGCCGGCTGCCGTGGCCGGTTCCCTCAGGCGGGGGGACGACGAGCGTGTAGCCGAGAACGAACAGCGCGAACCAGAAGAGGGCGTTTGCAGTGGACCTGATCTCCCTCATGTCGGTCTCCCCGCCCTGAGTAACGGAGCCGGGGCGAAAAGGTTCCGGCCGCCGCCGGTCAGCCGGCCGCGGGGCTGGCCAGGGCCTTTGCCGCCAGCGCGTCGAGAGCCGATCGGGCGGCTGGCGAGGTCCAGTCCTGCGCGCCCACCTGGTGCAGGAGGACCTCCCCGTCCGGGGAGAGGAACCAGGTCTCCGGAAACTTCTCCGTTCCGAAGGCCGAGGCGGCGCTCTTCTTCGGGTCGAGGGCGATAGGGAGGTCGCCCGCGTTCCGTTTCGCCAGGAAGCCGTCGACCACCGTCCACTCCTCGTCGACCGAGACGGCCACGAGCTCGATCCGCGGGTTGGACTTCACCCCTCTCCACCAGGCGAGGAGGCCGGGCAGCTCTTCCTCGCACGGGGCGCACCAGGTCGCCCAGAAGTGGACGACGAGGAGCTTCCCGGACGGGGCGGACAGGTCGCGCGTCGTGCCGTCCTTCAGGGTGACGGGGCTCGGGCCGGGTCTGGCGGCTGCTTCGGCTGCGGCTGCGGCGGGCGGCGGCTCGATGACCTTCGTCGAGCCCTTCCGGAGGGCTCCGCGGTAGGTGATGCCGAGGGCGAGAGTGACGATCGCCCCGAGGGCGATGAGGAAGATCCGGCTCTTCGAGAGGTTCATGCGGGGATAGCTCCTGTCGCGTGGGATCGTACAGGCGGCCGTCCCGAAGGGCTGGCCGCGCGGCAGACGGGGCGGACGGCGCAGTCGCCGCACCGGGAACGGCGCGGGTCGCGCACGCACTCGGCGAGGATGCCGAGGCGGGAGAGCGACCAGTCGAACCGCACGGGGTCCTCAGGGTCGACCTTCGCGAGCCACCCGGTCGCCTCCCGCGAGGCCCGCAGGTCGGCCGTCGGGCGGGCCGTCAGGCCGAGGTAGCGGGAGATCCTGTGGACGTGGGTGTCCATCGGGAGGAGGAGGCGCGCGGTGGAGAAGCCCGGCCCGCGCCAGAGACCGAGGTCCACGTCGCCCCTGCGCACCGTCCAGCGCAGGAAGAGGTGTGCCCGTTTGCACGCCCCGCCCTCCGCGGGGGAAGGGAGGAGGAAGCGCAGCCCCCTCGGCAGCGCGCCCGCCGGAACACCCGTTCTTTCCCGGAGCACAGAGAAGAAGCGGGCGAGGGCCGGAACGTAGTCGGCGCCTCCGTCGTCCCCGGAGGCGAAGAGGGCCGCGAGCGAGCCTTCGGTCCGGAGCGTCTCGCCGATGGCCCGCAGGAACGGCAGGAGGGATCCGGCATCGACCCACCTGTGGACGAAGCCGTCGAGCTCTGTCCAGGTCTTGCCTTGCCCGCGAAGGGCCACCGCCGGCTCCGGCCCGAGGGCGCGGAAGAGCCTCTCGAGAGAAGCATTGATCGAAGCGACGCGTCCGAAGGCGAGCGACGACGCCAGGAACGCCGCCACCTCGCGGTCTTCCGGCCGCCCATAACGGTGTGGAAAGAGAAGGGGATCCGAATCGAGGCGCTGCCCACGCCAGGCGACCTCGAGGTTATGGAGGTGCGAGGCCAGCGTCGGAACGTCCGGGAGCCGGGGACGCCGTCTCATCCACCCGGGAGCATAACCGCGCGAGGGTCTCTTTCGGACCCGCCTGCCGGCTTTGTTGGTAGCATGCGAGATCGTGACTGAGAAGGAACCGGACGGTCGGTCTGCAGCTCCCGCTGCCCGACCGAAGACGAACAAGGCCATCATCGTCGGGGTCTACGGCAAGGGGCTCGGCCGCGCCGAGGCCGAGGACCACCTCGACGAGCTCGAGCGTCTCGTCGACACGGCGGGTGGCGTCGTCGTCGCCCGCGCCCTCCAGGAGCGTTCGTCGCCCGACCCGGCGACCTACGTCGGCAAGGGGAAGCTGAAGGAGATCGCGGAAGCGGCCGAGGCGATGGAAGCGGGCTGGGTCGTCTTCGACGACGATCTGTCCCCCTCGCAGAACCGCAACCTCGAGAAGGAGCTGCCGGCGCAGGTCCTCGACCGGCCGAACGTCATCCTCTCCATCTTCGCCTCCCGGGCCCGCAGCCGCGAGGCGATGACGCAGGTCGAGCTCGCCCGCCTGCAGTACCTCCTGCCGCGTCTCACCGGCGCGACGACCGGCATGGCCCAGCAGAGGGGCGGCGGCGCCTTCCGCGCGGGCGGCGGCGAGAAGAAGCTGGAGCTCGACAAGCGGAAGATCCGCCGGCGGATCGCGACCCTGAAGGAAGACCTCGAGAAGATCGAGACGAGCCGCAACGTCCGCCGCCGCCACCTGCGCAACGTCGCGACCGTCTCCCTCGTCGGCTACACGAACGCCGGCAAGACGACCCTCTTCAACCGCCTCACCTCCTCGAAGGAGTTCGCCGAGGACCGCCTCTTCGCGACGCTCGACGCGCGCCACGCGCGCCTCCACGGCGTCGGCGGCCGGGCGATCGTCGTCTCCGACACGGTCGGCTTCCTGCGCAAGCTCCCCCACACGCTCGTCGCCTCCTTCCGCTCGACGCTGAAGGAGGTCGAGGAGGCCGACCTCCTCGTCCACGTCGTCGACGCCTCCTCGCCGCACGCCGAGGACCAGCGCCGCGTCGCCGAGGAGGTCCTCACCGACCTGGGCGTTCCGGCCGACCGGATCCTCCTCGCCTACAACAAGACCGACCGCCCGGGGGCCGTGACGCCCCCGGGGCAGATCGCGATCTCGGCCGTCACCGGCGAAGGTCTGCCCGACCTGCGCCAGTCCATCGTGGCCCGTCTCCTCGCGCTCGGCGTGGCGGTCCCAATCCTCGGAGCGCCCCCCACGCCCGCATGAACCGCCCGGGCGCCGCGCTTCCGCCGCGCTTCGAGGCGCGTGCGGCCCTGTCGGAAGGGACGTCGCCCCGCGTCGTCGCCGCGTTCGACCGGGAGACGGGCCGGCGCGTCGTCCTGAAGATCGGCGGCGGCGCGGCCAGCGAGGACACCCTGGCGCTGCGCAAGGAGTTCCGGCTCCTCGCCTCGCTCGACCACCCCTCCATCGTCAAGGCGCGCGACTTCGGCTTCACCGCCGAAGGGCTCGCCTGGTTCTCCACCGACGAGGTCGACGGGCCCGACCTGGCCACCTTCGCCCGCTCGCACGCCCTCCTCGAGAACCTCTCGGCTCTCGCCGACGTCGCCCACGCCCTCGACTACGTCCACTCGCGCGGCCTCGTCCACGGCGACGTGAAGCCGACGAACGTGAGGGTCCTCGGCGAGCGCGCCTTTCTCCTCGACTTCGGCCTCGCCTTCGCGCGCGGCGAGGAGGTCGCGGGCATCCGCGGCACGCCCGCCTACCTCGCCCCGGAGGTCCTGCGCGGCGGCAAGCCCGACCGGCGGGCCGACCTCTACGCCCTCGGCGTCACGTTCTACGAGGCGCTCACGGGCGTCCTTCCCACCGCCGGGCGCGACCTCGGCGGCGTCCTGCGCTTCCACCTCGAGGAGGACGTCCCGGTCGCCTCGCGGGTCACGCCCGGCATTCCGAGCCGCCTCGACCGGATCCTGGCGCAGCTCATGGAGCGCGACCCGGCGGCGCGGACCCCCTCCGCCAGGACGCTCCTCGACGATCTCGGGCGCGACTTCGGCCTCGTGCGCGGATCGACGTGGGACGCGCGGCCCGAGCTCCTCACGCCTCCCTTCTGCGGGCGCGTCGAGCTCCTGGGGCGCTTCACGCAGGCGCTCCGCCACGCCGCGGAAGGGTCCGGCAAGGCGATCGTCGTCCTCGGCCCCGAGGGCGCGGGCAAGTCGCGCCTCCTCGCCGAGTGGCGCGCCCTCGCGCAGTCGGAAGGGGCCCTCGTCGTCGAGGGGCGGGCCGTCGCCGAGGACCGCACTCCCTACCGGCCCGTCCTCGACGTCCTCTCGGCCCTCACGCGCCGCGGCGGCTCGGCCGGCGCCCCCGCGCGCGCGGCCCTCGCGCGGGTCGCGCGCCTCGCCGCCACCGGGGCCGACGCGCCCCCCATCTCGCGGATCACCGAGGAGTCGAGCCGGCTCGCGCTCTTCGACGAGGTCCTCGCCGCGCTCGAGGCCACGCGCCGCGCCGAGGCGGGAGAGCGCCCGCTCGTCGTCCTCGTCGACGACCTCCACCTCGCCGACCGCGCCACCGCGGCGCTCCTCTCGTTCCTCTTCAAGGCGGCCGAGTCGCGGCCCCTGATCGTCGCTGCCGCAGCCGAGCCGGCAGCGCCTCCCGAGCCGGGGACCGACCCGAACGAGGCGCTCGCGCCGCTCGAGGACCTCGCCCTTCCCCCCTGGACCCTCGCCCCGCTCTCCGACGGAGAGACCGTCAACGCCGCGGCGGGGGCGCTCGGGAGGAAGGACCTTCCCGAGGAGCTGGCCAGGCTCGTCCAGCACGAGAGCCAGGGGTGGCCCGGGCCGCTCGTCGCGCTCCTCGAGCAGCTCGTCGAGAAGCGGGTCGTCTCGCTGCGCGACGGGCAGCTCGTCGTCGACGCGGAGCTGCGCCGGCGCTTCTCGCGCCCCGGCGCGGCGGCCGAGTGGGCCGACTCCCGCCTCGCGGCGCTCCCGCCGGCCCGGCGCGAGCTCCTCGCGGCGCTCGCCGTCGTCCCGGCCGACCTCACGTTCGAGCTGGCCCTGCGTCTCTCGGCCGTCGCCCTCGGCGAGCGTTCGGGAGGCGCGGTGCGCGAGGCCGACGCCCTCGCCGACGCCCTGGGCGCGCTCGCCTTCGCCGGGCTCCTCGGGAAGAGGGAGCTGTCGGGCGAGCCCGTCTGGGAGTTCGCCCTGGCCCGGACCCGCGAGCACCTGGCGGCCTCTCTCCCCGACGAGAAGCGCCGCCTCCTGCACGACGCGGCCGCCGGGTACTTCGAGGAACGCCTCGCCGCGCGTCCCGACCTCCTCCCCTCCGCGGCGCTCCACGCGCTCCGGGGGAGCGACGCGGAGAGGGCCGTCCGCCTGGGCCTCGCCTCGGCGGCGCGGGCCGAGAGGCTCTTCGCCTACGACCAGGCGGCGCAGTCCTACAGCGGCGTCCTCGAGTTCCTCGACCTCGCGGGGCGCGCGGCCGAGAAGGCGGCCGTCCGCGAGAGGCTCGGCGACGTCCACTTCCGCGCCGGCAACTGGCGGCGCGCGCTCTCGGCCTACCACTTCCTCCTCAAGGAGCTCGGCGTCCGTCCCGACGCCGACGACCCCGGCGTCCGCCGTCACGCGGCCCTCCTGACGTTCAAGATCGGGATGATCCGGCTGCGCCGCGGAGACGTGGAAGCCGCGCGCGCCCTCTTCGACCGCGCGGAGGGGGAGCTCGGCACCGTCGGGACGACCGAGGAGCGGGCGCGCCTGCTCGACGCCTCCGCCCGTGCGCGCCTCGAGCGGGGCGATCCCGACGGCGCCGAGGCGAAGGCCGAGGCGGCCCTCGCGCTCGCGGGCCCCGACCTGCCCGACGACCTCCGGTCGCTCCTGCTCGGCACGCTCGGGACGGTCGCCTTCCAGCGGGGCGACCACACCACGGCGCACGACCGGCTCACGGCGGCCGTCGAGGCGGCCCGCCGCAGCGAACGGGGCGACCTCGTCCGCCGCGCGCTCTCGGCCCTCGCGGCCGTCCTCGCCCGGACCGGGCGCTGGCAGGAGAGCGAGGCGATGGAGCGGGAGTGCCTCGACGAGGCCGAGCGCTCGCGCGACCTCTGGGGCATCACGGCCTCGCTCGCGAACCTCGCGACCCTCCAGTGCGGCCGGGGCGACTACGGCGCGGCGCGCAGCGGGCTGGAACGGGCGTTCGAGATCCACCGCCGGCTCGGCTCGCCCCTCGGGCAGGCCCAGACGGCCGTCGGCCTCGGGGCCTGCGACGAGGTCCTCGGGCGCTGGGACGAAGCGGAGGCGAGCTACCGCCTCGCTCTCGACCTGCTCGGCGACGCCCATGGGCACGCCGCCATCGACGCCCGCGCGGCGCTCGGGAACCTGCTCCGGAAGCGGGGCGACCTCGACCGGGCGGAGCGCTCCCTCTTCGACACGCTCGACGCGGCCCGCGGTACCGGCGAGGCGCCGCTCGTCGCGTCGGTCCTCCTCTCGCTCGCGCTCCTGGAACGCGACCGCGAGCGTCTCGACGAGGCGCGGCGGCACCTCGACCAGGTCGTCCAGACCCTTTCCGAAGGGGGCGCCACCGACGGCCTCGGCCGCGCCCTGGCCGACTCCGCCGAGCTGGCCTTCCGGATGGGCGAGATCGAGCGCTGCGAGCGGGAGACGGCCGAGGCGGGGCACCTCGCGCGCGGGCTCGGCGACCGCCACACCCTCGCCCGCATCCAGAGCCTCCAGGCCCGGCTCTCGCACCACGCGCGGCAGACGGGCGAGGCCGACCGTCTCTTCGAGGACGCCGTGCGCGGCCTGTCCGACATCGGCGCCGTCTACGACCTCGGCCGCTGCTACTACGAGTGGGGCGTGCGGACGCTCGAGAAGGCGCGCGCGGCCGCCCGGCTCGGGACGGCGGCGCGCCTCTTCGAACGGATCGGCGCGCTCCGGGAGCTGGAGAGGACGCGGGGCGTCCTCGAGCGGATCGCGACGAAGGCCGCGGCGGAGGCGGCCGGCGCCACCCCGCTCGGCCTCGGCGTCATCGGCCTCTACGAGGTCTCGCGCATCGTCAACTCCACGCGCGACCTCTCGGCCGTGCTGGCGGACATCGTCGACCTCGCGCTCAAGCGGCTCAACGCCGAGCGCGGGATGATCCTCCTCGCCGACCCGGTCACCGGGCGCCTCTCCGTGCGCGTCGCGCGGAACCTGAAGACCGGGCGCGAGGACGAAGCCGAGGCGATCTCGCGCTCCGTCGTCGAGCGGGTCGTCGCCGACGGCCGTTCCGTCAGCTCGGCCGACGCGCGGGTCGACCCGCGCTTCCAGGGGCGCGAGTCGATCCACGTCCACGCCATCGTCTCCTTCCTCTGTGTCCCGCTCCTCGTCAAGGAGAGGGCCTCGGGGGCGATCTACGTCGACCACCGCAACGCCCCGCGCCTCTTCTCGGAAAGCGACGGCGCGTTCCTCGAGGCCTTCGCCGACCTCGCGGCCGTCGCCATCGAGAACGCCCGCCTCGTGGAGGAGCTCCTCGAGGCGCGCCTCCGGCTCTCCGTCGAGAACGAGAGCCTGAAGGCGAACCTCGGGCGCGGCTGGAACCTCGACGCCCTCGTCGGCCGGTCCGAGGCGGCGAAGAGGGTGAAGGCGACTCTCCCGCGCGCGGCCGCGGGGCCGGTGACGGTCCTGATCCGCGGCGAGTCCGGGACCGGCAAGAACCTCGTCGCGCGGATCCTCCACGCCCTCTCGCCGCGGGCGCAGGGGCCGTTCATCCAGTTCAACTGCGCGGCGCTCCCCGAGACGCTCGCCGAGTCCGAGCTCTTCGGGCACGAGAAGGGCTCCTTCACCGGGGCCGACCGCAAGAAGCCGGGCCGCTTCGAGCTCGCGCAGGGGGGGACCATCTTCCTCGACGAGATCGGCAAGACCTCGCTCGGCATCCAGGGCAAGCTCCTGCGGGTCGTCGAGGACAAGGAGTTCGAGCGCGTCGGCGGGACGCAGACGCTGAAGGCCGACACCAAGATCATCTCGGCCACGAACCTCGACCTCGAGGCCGCCATCAAGCGGAACGAGTTCCGCGAGGACCTCTTCTACCGCCTCAACGTCGTCCCCATCGAGCTCCCGCCGCTCCGGAGCCGACTCGAGGACCTCCCCGCCCTCGTCGAGCACTTCGTCGTCAAGCTCTCCCGCGACCTCGGCGCCGACCCGCGCCGGCTCGATTCCGAGGTCCTCGACCTCTTCGCCCGCTACCCCTGGCCCGGCAACATCCGCGAGCTGGAGGCCACGCTCCACCGGGCCCTCGTCCTCACCCCGGGCGAGAAGCTCGGCGTCGACGACTTCCCCTGGATTCTCGAGTCGCCCCTCCTCTCGGCCGGGCGCCTCCCCGCGGCCCGCCTGGCCGGCCCGGTCGACCCCGAGCACGCCGTCGACCCCGAGTACTTCGACGCGCGGATGTCGGGCCTCGAGCGCGACCTCATCGAGCGCGCCCTCGGCGAATCGGGCGGGAAGATCCGCGAGGCCGCCCGGAGGCTGGGGCTGGCGCGGAACACCCTCAAGGCGAAGATGGCGAAGTACGGCCTACGGGGCCACGACTCGGGCCCGGACTGAAATGAGTTGGGGGAACCCGGACCGCCGGTTTCCCCCAAACCCCCTCCGCGCGGAGCGGACGGGAACCCGGACCGCCGGTTTCCCCCTACTTCCGCCGCCGCGCCACCCGCGCCTCGATCATCTCGTAGAGCGTCGGCAGGACGATCAGCGTCAGGAGCGTCGACGTCGTGATCCCGCCGATGACCACCGTCGCGAGCGGGCGGCCGACCTCGGCGCCCGCGCCGTGCGAGAGGGCCATCGGGAGGAAGCCGAGCGCCGCGACGAGGGCCGTCATCATCACGGGCTTCAGCCGCGTCGAAGCGCCCGTGAGCACCGCGAGGCGCAGCCCCATCCCCTCCTCGCGCAGGCGGTTCACCGACGTGATCATCACGACGCCGTTCAGGACCGCGACGCCGAACAGGGCGATGAACCCGACCGACGCCGAGAGGTTCAGGTTCAGGTCGCGCAGCCAGAGTGCCGCGACGCCGCCGACGAGGGCGAAGGGGACGTTCAGGATGACGAGCGCTGCCTGCCGCGCGAGGCGGAACGTGAGGTAGAGGAGCGAGAAGATGATCGCGAGCGAGAGCGGCACGACGATCATCAGCCGCTTCGTGGCGCGCTGCTGGTTCTCGAACTGCCCGCCCCACTCGAGGTGGTACCCCGACGGCACCGTCACCTTCTCGCGGACCCGCTTCTGACCCTCGGCCACGAAGCTGCCGATGTCGCGGCCGCGGACGTTCGTCTGGACGACGAGCCGCCGCTGCCCCGACTCGTGGCTGATCGCCTCGGGGCCCGGGGCGGTCGCGACGCGCGCCACGTTGCCGAGAGGCACCTTCTCGCCGCCGGGGGCCGTCAGAAGGATCGACGCGATCGCCTCCGGGCTCCGGCGCAGCTCGTCGGGGAGGCGCACGACGACGGCGAAGCGCCGCGGGCCGTCGAGGACCTCGGTCGCCGTCTTTCCGCCGACGGCCGTCTCGACGACGTCCCTCACGTCGGCCACGTTCAGGCCGGTGCGGGCCATCCGCGCGCGGTCGAGGTCGATCTCCACCTGCGCGGCCCCGGAGAGGACCTCCACCTGCAGGTCCGCGGCGCCGCGGACCGTCTCGAGGACGCGCCGGACCTCCTCGCCGAGCTTCTCGAGCGTCGCGTTGTCCGGCCCGAAGACCTTCACGGCCACGTCGGCCTTCACGCCCGAGACGACCTCGTCGAGGCGCATCGCCATCGGCTGCGTGAAGTTGATCTCGACGCCGGGCAGGTCCGCGAGCGCGACGGCCATCGCGTCGATCAGCTGTTCCTTCGTCCACCCGCTCTTCCACTCCTCGCGCGGGTGGAGGTTGACGTAGACGTCCCCCTGGTAGATCCCCATCGCCTCGGTGGCGACGTCGGGCCGGCCGATCTTCGTGACGACCTGCTTCACCTCGGGGAAGGTCGCGACGATCCGCTCCAGCTTCGTGGAGATCTCCACCGACTCCGGCAGCGAGACCGACGGGAGCTTGCGCGACTCGATCAGGATCGCCCCCTCGTCGAGGCGCGGCATGAACTCGCTCCCGAGGAACGGGATCGAGGCGAGCGCGACGACGACGACCGCGAGCGCGACGCCGAGCGTCCGCGCCCGGTGGTCCATCGCGTCGGCGAGGTGGACGCCGTAATAGCGGCGCAGGCGCCTGAACCACCCCTCGTCGTGCTCGTGCATCGTCTCCTTCAGGACGAGCGCCGAGGCGATCGGGACGGCCGTGAACGAGAGGAGGAGCGAGCCGAGGATCGCCGAGCAGACGGTGATCGCCATCGGCTTGAACATCTTCCCCTCGAGCCCCTGGAGCGTGAAGATCGGCAGGTAGACCGCGATGATGATCAGGACGCCGAAGAGGATCGGCCGGGCCACCTCGACGGCGGCGGCCCCGATGATCGTCTCGTGCTTCTTTCGCGGGTCCTCGCCCGGCGCCGGCTCGGCCCCCTTCTCGGTCTTGCGCCGGATGAAGTTCTCCATCATCACGACCGCGCCGTCGACGATGAGGCCGAAGTCGATCGCGCCGAGCGACATCAGGTTCGCCGAGACGCCGAAGATCTTCATCCCGAGGAAGCCGACGAGCATCGAGAGCGGGATCACGGCCGCCACGACGAGCGCGGCGCGGATGTCCTTCAGGAAGATGAAGAGGACGAGGACGACGAGGAGCGACCCCTCGAGGAGGTTCTTGCGCACCGTGTGGGACGTCCGGTCGATGACCTCGCTCTGGTCGTAGAACGGGACGATCGAGAGCCCCTTCGGCAGGCTCTCGGCGATCTCCTTCACCTTCGCCTTCACCCGCTCCGCGATCCTTTTTCCGTTCTCCCCCTGGAGCATGATGACCATTCCCGCGACGCTCTCGCCCTTGCCGTCGCGGGTCACGGCGCCGCTCCTCGGCATCTCGCCGATCGTCACGTCGGCGACGTCGGAGACGAAGACCGGGACGCTGTCGACCGTGGCCACGACGATCCGCTTCAGGTCCTCGATCCCGGTGGCGAGGCCCAGCCCGCGGACGGTGAAGCGCTCGGAGCGGTGCTCGATGAAGCCTCCGGAGAACGTCGCGTTGTTCTCCGAGAGGGCCGTCACCACCTGCCGGAGCGGGAGGCCGAAGCGGTCCAGCTTGCGCGGGTCGACGAGGACGTGGAATTCCTTCGTCTGGCCGCCCCAGGAATTGATCTCCGAGACGCCGCGCACGGCGCGCAGGCGCGTGCGGACGTCCCAGTCCTGCAGCGCCTTCTTCGTCATCGGGTCCGCGACGTCTCCCTCGATGAGGTACTGGTAGATCTCGCCGAAGGCGGTCGCCACCGGGCCCAGCGCCGGCTCGGTCCCCTCGGGGAGGCGCGCGCGGGCGTCGTTCACCCGCTCGGCCACGAGCTGCCGCGCGAAGTAGACCGGCACGTCGTCGTCGAAGACGATCGTCACGATGGAGAGGCCGAACTTCGAGAGCGAGCGGACCTCCTGGGAGCGCGGCACGCCCATCAGCGCCGTCTCGATCGGGTAGGTCACCTGCTGCTCGACCTCGGTCGCCGAGAGGCCGGGCGCCTCGGTCACGACGACGGCCTGGTTGTTCGTCAGGTCGGGGAACGCCTCGACCGGGAGCTCGTTCCAGGCCCAGAGGCCCGAGAGGACGAGGAACCCGACCATCGCGTGGACGGCCATCCGCCGGCGGTACGCGCCGGCCACGAACCGTTCGATCCCCTTCGGGTGCGGGCCGGTCTCGGCCTCGCCGCGGTGCCGGTGTCCGCGCTCGCCGCCGCTCACCTCACTCCTCCGCCGGCGCGGACGCCGAGAGGAGCTGCGACTTCAGGAGGAAGCTCCCCTGGGTCGCGACCTTCTCCCCGGCCGCGACGCCGGAGCGGATCTCGACGAGGCCCTCGCTCGACGCGCCGAGGGCGACCTCGCGCTTCTCGAAGCGCCCTTTCGCTCCCGCCACGAAGACGTACGGCTTGCCGTCCATCTCCTGGATCGCCGCCTCGGGAACGACGACCATCGGCCGCGGCGCCGACTCGCCGAGGGCGACGCGGGCGTACATCTCGGGCTTGAGGAGCCCGCCCGGGTTCGGCACCTGGCAGCGCACCGTCACGCGGCGCGTCTTCGGGTTCACCGCGTCGCCGACGAACGTCACCTGCGCGTCGAACGCCCGGTCGGGCCACGCGGCCACGTGGACCTTCGCCGGCCGTCCGGCGGCCACGAGCGGAATCCGCGTTTCGTCCACCTCGGCCATGGCCCAGAGCGCGGTCAGGTCGCTCACGACGAAGAGGAGCGTCCCGGGCGTGACGGTGGTCCCGGCCGTCACGTGCTTCTCGAGGACGACGCCGGCGAGCGGCGCGCGGACAGGGACCGATTCCCCGGTCTCGCCCGTCGGGTCCTCCTTGTTCGTCACGCCGAGATGCTCGAGCGCCTCCTCGGCGCGCCGCACCTCCGTCCTCGTCTGGTCCAGCTCCTCCCGGGCGGCCACCTGGTCGGTCTCGGCGCGCTGCCGCTCCTGCAGAGAGAGCGCCTTCTGCTCGTGCAGGCGCCCGGCCCGCTCCGCCGCCTGCGTCGCCCACGCCAGCTCCGTCTCGCGGCGGCGCCGATCGGCGACAGCCTTGCGGTAGTCGGCCCAGGCGTCGTGGACGACCCGGCTGTTGAGCTCCGCCAGGACGGCGCCCCGCCCGACGCGGGAGCCCACCTCGGACAGAATCCGTACGACGTCGCCCTCCACGAGCGACCCGATCCGCGCCGTCCGCGTCTCGTCGAGCGAGAGGACGGCAGGCGCGTCGAACGTCGCCGCCCGGGTCACGCCCTTCGCCTCGAGCACCTCGATCCCCGCCAGCGAGACCGACTTCTCGCCGAGCGTCACGGCGTCGGTCGGCGCCGTCGCGGGGACGGACTCGTCCACCGGCTTCGCCGTGAAGATCCTCACCACGACGACGGCGGGCACGAGCAGGAGGCCCACGGCCAGGAGGACCCGGGGGAGCCGGCGCGGCATGTGCCGCTGGTGGCGCTTCCAGAAGCTCTCGGGGGCGGGCGATTCGGGGCTGCTCAAGGGAGAACCTCCTGTCCGAGGGCGAAGCGGGCGGCGAGAGTTGCGAGGCGGGCGTCGACGGCCAGGTCGAGCGTCTCCCGCACGGCCTCGGCGGTCACGCGCTCGGCGTCGACGAGGGGAAGGACCTCCGAGACCCCTTCGCGGAACGAGGCGCGGGCGGCGCCGCGGGCGCCGAGGGCGGAGCCGAGGAGGCCCGAGGTCGCGGCCTCGGCGCGGGTGGAGAGCGTGCGCGCGGCGCGGACGAGCCCGGCGGTGCCGGCGGCGGTCTCGAGCTCGACCGACCGAAGGACGGCCTCGGCGGCCCGGACCTGGGCCTCACCGCGGGCCACGCCCGACGCGTTCGTGTCGAAGAGCGGGAGCGGGAAGGAGATCCCTGCGAGCGCGGTGTCGAGCCCGCCCGTCCGCTTGTAGCCGGCCGTCAGCGAGGGCTCGGGGGCGCGCAGCGCCTTCTCGAGACGCAGCGTCGCGCGGGCCGCCTCGAGCCGCTCGCGCGCCTCGACCACGGCGGGGCGCGTGGCGGCCGCCTCCCGGCCGAGCGCTTCGGCCTCCCCATCGGGCAGGGGAGGAACCGGGGGCATCGCGAGCCGCGCCGGGTCGACGGGGGCCTCCTCGCCGAGGAGGGCGGCGAGCCGCGCCGCGGCGTCGCCGAGCTCGAGCGTCGCGCGGGCCAGGAGCGCCTCGGAGCGGGCGTGCTCGGCCCTCAGCTTCAGGAGGTCGCCCTCGGCCGACCACCCCTCGGCGACCCGTTTCTCCACGGTCGCGATCATCGTTCCGAGGACGTCGCGGCTCTCGGTCAGGGCGGCGACGAGGTCCTGGCCGCGCACCGCTCCCAGGTAGAGGCGCGCCGCCTCGAGGACGACCATCTCGACCTCGCCGCGCGACGTGGCCCGCGCGGCCCGCGACAGCGCGGCGGCCTCGTCCCGGCGCGACGACCACGTCCCGAAGACGGGCAGCGGCTGCGACAGCTCGGCGACGACGTCGAGGTCGGCCTGCGCGTCGAACGGGTGGGCGTCGGTGCCTCGGCGCCAGTTCTCCACGCGCACCGTCGCCTCCGGATTCGGCAGCCGGCGGGCCTTCGTGGCGCTCGCGTCCGAGGCGTCCCGCCGCGCGGCGGCTGCGGCGGCGAGCGGGGCGCTCGCGGCGGCGGCCCGGAGCACGTCCTCGAAGGGAAGGGGGGCGGGAGGGACGGCGGCGGGCTCTGCACCCCTGACGGGGAGGAGACAGCCGCCGCGAGGAGGAGGGAGAGAGCGAGCCGGCTCATCGATCGGCGAGCGTAGCGCGAAATCTCGAATGAATATCGAACGAGCGCTTTCCCCGGCGGGCGGCGCGGACACGGGGCGCGGGAGAAGATAGGATCACCTCAAAACCGGGGACGGTCCTTCCGTTCCGAACCCCAGGAGGTTCCTCATGAACCGCTCCGTCGACTACCGGAAGCGTGGCCAGGCCGTCTGGCTCGACAGCATCTCGGCCCGCATGATCGCCACGGGAGAGCTCGCCGGACGGATCGAGGCGGGTGCCATCTACGGCGTCACGTCGAACCCGACGATCTTCGCCCAGGCCATCGGCAAGGGCGACGGCGACTACGAGAGCCGGATCGAGCACCTCGCCGACGAGGGCAAGGATGCCTTCGAGGTCTACGACGACCTCACGCGCGGCGACATCGCCGCGGGGGCCGACCTCTTCGCCGCCCAGCACGCCGCCAACGCCGAGGACGGCTGGATCTCCCTCGAGGTCCTCCCGAGCCTCGCCCTGGACATCGAAGGGACGATCGCCGAGGCCCGGCGGCTCCACGGCCTCCTCGGAAAGCCGAACGTCTTCATCAAGGTCCCCGCGACGCCGGCCGGCTGCCTCGCCATCCGCGAGCTCATCGGAACGGGCGTCTCGGTCAACGTGACGCTCATGTTCAACCGCAAGCACTATCGCGACGTGGCGCACGCGTACCAGGACGGCGTCGCCGCCTTCGTCGCCGCCGGCGGCGACCCTTCGAAGGTCGCCTCCGTCGCGTCGTTCTTCATCTCGCGGGTCGACACGCTCGTCGACAGGCTCCTGGCCGAGAAGGCGGGCACGGCTCCCGCGCCGCTTCGCGCACGGCTCGAGGCCCTGCGCGGCAAGGCCGCCCTCGCGAACGCCAAGGTCGTCTACCAGGACTACCTCGCCGCCTTCGGAACCGGCGCGTGGAAGGCGCTCGCGGCGAAGGGGGCCCGCGTGCAGCGCCCGCTCTGGGCCTCCACCGGGACGAAGAACCCCGCCTACTCCGATCTCCTCTACGTCGAGAACCTCGTCGGCCCCGACACCGTGAACACCCTCCCGGAGAAGACCCTCGAGGCCCTCCTCGACCACGGCCGCGACCTGGGAGACACCGTCCTCGAAGGGGTCGACGAGGCGCACCGGACGCTCGACGAGCTCAAGGAGCTCGGCTTCGACGTCGAGCAGCTCGGCGAGAAGCTCCAGGGCGAGGGGATCGTCTCCTTCGAGAAGTCGTACGACGAGCTCCTCGGCGTCGTCGAGGAGCGGCGCCGCGCCGCCCTCCTCGAGTCGGCGCGGACGGTGAAGATCCGGACGTGGTGCGCCGGCCCGTCCGACCGAGCGCATGAGCTCCACCTCTCCTCCCGCGGCGACGATCGTCATCTTCGGGGCTCGGGCGACCTCGCGCGCCGCAAGCTCGTCCCGGCCTCTTCGAGCTCCACTGCCAGGGGCAGCTCGCCCCGGAGACGGCGATCGTCGGCTTTGCCCGCTCGGTCGACTCCGACGACGCCTGGCGGGACGACCTGCGTGCCGCCCTCGCCGAGTTCGGCCGGACGGCCCACGGGGACGAGGAGTGGGGGAGCTTCGCCGCGCGCCTCTTCCACTTCAAGGGCGACCTGAAGCAGACGCAGAGCTTCGTCGACCTGAAGGCCCGCCTCGAGGCGCTCGAGGGGAGCGGGTCTCCCGGGAAACCGGCTCTACTACCTCGCCATCCCGCCCTCGGGCATCGGCGACGCCGCCGCGCGACTCGGCGAGGCGGGGCTCGTCCACGCGGTGGAGCCCTCCGGCCCCTGGTCGCGTCTCGTCGTCGAGAAGCCGTTCGGGCACGACCTCGCCTCGGCCCGCGCCCTCAACGAGAAGGTCCGCCACTCGTTCCGCGAGAGCCAGATCTTCCGCATCGACCACTACCTCGGCAAGGAGACGACCCAGAACCTCCTCGTCTTCCGCCTCGGCAACGGCATCTTCGAGCCGCTCTGGAACCGGCGCTACGTCGACCACGTCCAGATCACCGTCGCCGAGACGCTCGGCGTCGAGGGGCGCGGGAAGTTCTACGAGGAGTCGGGGATCTTCCGCGACATCGTCGAGAACCACATGCTCCAGCTCCTCTACCCGGCTACCGGCAGGAGCCGAACGTCGCCCCCGCCTCCGGCCGCGAGACGTACGCCGCGTGGAAGCTCCAGATCGAGAACTGGCGCTGGGCCGGCGTGCCGTTCTACCTCCGCGCGGGCAAGCGCCTGCCCAAGCGTGTCACCGAGATCGCCATCACCTTCAAGACGCCCCCCATCGCCCTCTTCCGCAGGGCGGGCTTCCTCGTCCAGGAGCCGAACGTCCTCGTCCTGAGGATCCAGCCCGACGAGGGAATCGCCCTGCGGATCGGAGCCAAGCAGCCCGGGCCGACGATGCGCGTCGAGACGGTGAAGATGGACTTCAAGTACTCGAGCACTTCGGCGAGAAGACCCCGACGCCTACGAGCGGCTCCTCCTCGACGCCCTGAACGGCGACCCCACGCTCTTCGCCAGGCGCGACGAGGTGGAGGCGGCCTGGGAGCTCGTCACCTCCGTCCTCGACGTCTGGAGCGAGAGCCCGCGCCCGGGACCTCCCGAACTACGAAGCCGGTACCTGGGGCCCCGAGGGGGCGATGGAGCTCCTCGCCCGCGACGGCCGCCGCTGGCGGCGGCCGTAGTCTCCGATCCGGAGCCATGTCGAAGACGCAGGTCACGGTGTTCCCGTCGTCCGGGCCGCCCCTCGCGGAGGGGGTCGCCGAGCTCTTCGCCTGCGCGCCGCCGAGGCGGTGGAGGAACGCGGGCGCTTCCGCGCCCTCGCCGGCGGCACCACGCCCCTCGCCGCCTACCGCCGGCTCGCGGCCTCCCCGTGGGCCGACCTCGTCCCGTGGGGCTCGGTCGAGGTCTTGTTCGGCGACGAGCGCTGCGTCGGCGAGTGCGACCGCGACCGCAACGACGCCGCCGCCCCGCGAGGCGCTCCTCCTCCACGTCCGGCCCGCCTGAGAACGTCCACCCCGTTGCGTCGCTCGCGCCGGACGGGGCCGAGCGGTACGAGGCGCTCCTGCGCGAGAGCCTCTCGGCCCGGCTCCGGCTGTCCTGGTCCTCGACCTCGTGCTCCTCGGCCTCGGCGAAGACGGCCACACCGCTTCCCTCTTCCCCGGCCTCGGCGGCCTGCGGAGACGGTACGGCTCGTCGTGAGGTGGACGGCGCGCCGAAGCCGCCCCCTCGCGCGTCACCTTCACGCTGCCGCTCCTCAACGCGGCGCGCTGCGCCGGCTTCGTCGTCTCGGGCCGGGAGAAGCGCGGCGCTCGCCCGGGTCCTCTCGGGAGACCGGGCCCTTCCCGCCGCTTGCGTCGACCCGCCGTTTGGAGAGGGCTTCTTCTTCCTGGACCGCGCGGCCGCGGGGGAGGACTGACCATGCTGCTCGCCGGAGACGTCGGCGGTACGAACATGCGGCCTCGCCCTCGAGGAAGTGGAGGACGGCGCCTCGTCGAGAAGCGCCGCGCGCGCTTTGCGACGCGCGACTTCTGACCCTTCGACGCCGCGACGGCTTCCTCGCGGGCGAGAAGCGGCTCGAAGCGGCGGCCTTCGGCGTCGCCGGTCCTGTGAGGCACGGCCGGGCCGAGGGGACGAACGTCGCCTTCTCGATCGACGCGGAGGAGATCCGCGCCGACCTCGGCGTCCCCGCGGTCGTCCTGAACGATCTCGAGGCGAACGCCTGGGGCCTCGCCGAGCTCGGCCCCGCCGACTTCGCCGTCCTGAACCGGGGCGAGGAAGACCCCACCGGCAACGGCGCCCTCATCTCGGCCGGGACCGGCCTCGGCGAGGCGCTCCTCTTCCGTTCCGGCCGCGGCTTCGTCCCGATGCCCTCCGAAGGGGGCCACGCCTCCTTCGCTCGCGCAACGACGAGGAGATCGACCTCCTCAGAGACCCCTTCGCCACCGGCACGGGGCACGTCCCCTGGGAACGCGTCGTCTCGGGGCCGGGCTCGCCACGCTCTACCGCTTCGAGCGCGAGCGTCGGCATAGCCGGAGCCTGGATGGCTCACCGAGGCGATCGCCGCGTCCGGCGACCCCGCCCCCCGTGTCAGCCGGGGCCGCGCTCGACGAGACCGACCCCGTCTGCCAGAGGACGCTGCACCGCTTCGTGTCCGGCTCTACGGGGCCGAGGCGGGGAACCTCGCGCTGAAGACCCTCGCCACCGGCGGCGTCTACGTCGGCGGAGGGATCGCGCCGAAGATCCTCCCGCTCCTTCGCGACGGCTTCTTCACCGCCTTTGCGGCCAAGGGACGCTTCGGTCCGCTCCTGGCGCGCATTCCCATCCGGGTGGTTCTCAACGACTCCTGCGCGATCCTCGGCGCCGGGCGCAGATCCCGGGTTTCTCGCCCGCGGACCCCGGGAACGGAGGGACGGCACCGTGACGAGCTGATGACCTCCACGGAGACGATCGGGACCCGGCTCCACCGCCACCTCTTCGAGACCGAACGGCGCTACCCGCAGGCCACCGGCGAGCTTTCGGCGCTCCTCTCGCAGCTCGCCCTCGCGGGCAAGCGGATCGCCGCGTCCTCTCCCGCGCCGGCCTCGCGGAGGTCCTCGGCGCCCTCGGGGAAGACGAACGTCCAGGGCGAGACGCAGCAGAAGCTCGACGCCCTCGCCAACGACATCTTCCTCGAGGCGTTCGCCTACGGGCAGCTCGTCCCGACCGTCGTCACCGAGGAGATGGACCTTCCCCGCGCCTCCCCCGAGAACGAGGCCGTCGCCGCCTCGGCGGGAAAGTACGTCGTCTTCGTCGACCCGCTCGACGGCTCCTCGAACCTCGACATCAACGGCGCCGTCGGGTCGGTCTTCTCCGTGAGGCGGATCGGCGGCTCGGGCCCCATCCACTCCGAGGCCGAGCTCCTCGCGCGCATCTCCCAGCAGCAGGTCGTCGCGGGCTACTTCGTCTACGGCCCCGCCACGATGCTCGTCTACACGGCGGGACCGAAGGCGGGCGTCCAGGGCTTCACGCTCGACCCGGGGATCGGCGAGTTCCTCCTCTCGCACCCCGACATCCGGATCCCCGCGCAGCGCACCTACTACGCCGGCAACGAAGGCTTCATCGGCACGAGTGGGAGGCCGGGCCGCGGCGTTCGTCGAAGCGGCTCCGGACGCCCGACCCCGGGCGCGGCCGCCCTCGCCCCGCGCTACTCAGGGGCCCTCGTCGTCGACGTCCACCGGATCCTCCTGAGGGGCGGCGTCTTCTTACCCGGCGACCGACAAATCGCCGGAGGGCAAGCTGAGGCTGCTGGTACGAGGCCGCGCCGGTCGCCATGGTGCTCGAGGAGGCGGGCGGAGTGGCGTCGAGCGGCACGCAGAGGATCCTCGACGTCCGATCCCGCGCAGCCACCAGCGGACCCCGCTCTACATCGGCGGCCGCGAATACGCCGAGGATCTGTACCGAGAGCTTCGTGCGCGCCCAGGAGGCGTGATCGCCTGCCCGTTATTCCCCACGGGTTACGCAGACCTCGCCCGGGACGCCCGGGGAGATGAGGAGGAATAACATGTTGTGATCGCCGGCCCTCCTCGTTGCTCTTCCTCCAGCCGCTTCTCGTCGCGCCAGTGACGGAAGGCCCGAAAGGTGACGAAGGCGGAGAAGCCCCGATGCCCTCGTCGAGGAAGAGCGCCAAGAAGGAGAAAAAGATGGAGAAGACCGAGAGCGGCCTCCAGTACGAGGATCTCCGTGGTGGGCACCGGGAGCGTCGCCCCCGAAGAAGGGCAACACCTGGGTCATGCACTACACGGGGTGGCTTTTGGAGAACGGGGAGAAGGGCGAGAAGTTCGACAGCTCGGTCGACCCGGGGGCTAGCCGTTCGAGTTCGAGCTCGGTGTCGGGCGCGTCATCGCGGGCTGGGACGAGGGCGTCGGCACGATGAAGGTCGGCGGCAAGCGGACCCTCCTCATCCCGCCGCAGATCGGCTACGGCGACCGCGGGGCCGGCAACGTCATCCCGCCGGGAGCGACTCTCCTGTTCGAGGTCGAGCTCCTGGGCGTCAAGTAGGACCGGGAGACCTTCTCCAGAGGACGAGCGGC
>JADJZB010000027.1 GCA_016719485.1 Holophagales bacterium | reverse complement strand
GTCTGGCCGGAGGGTCGAAGCTGAATGGGCTGGCCGTCGCCGGCGCCGGGGCGGTCCTGGCCTGCCTCCTCGCTTTCCGCGGACGTGGTCTCGGACGCGTTGGCGCGTCGACCGGCTTTGCGTCGCGGGAGCCTCGGTGCTCGTTCTGGGCTCGTGCAGCGACGTTCGTCGCCTTCAACCCGTCGCTGCACCACCGTCCATCGGCGCACCTGACAGCGATGCTGAGGCTGCGGGCGAAACAGCTGGCCGAGCAGCAGAGTGACCCGCGGTGCGGGGGCTCTCGACGCCGGGCCGCCAATCCTCTGCGTCCGTCGCGGGCCGCACGCTGAAGCAGTACACGGTCACGCGGGTCGCGACCTCAACGCCTCCTCGCGGGCCTCGGCCTCCTCTTCCTGGCCCCGGAACCCCGCGGTGGACGCAGGACGGAGCGGCACCGGCCGCCGCGGTCGTCCTGCTCGCGGTCGGGCTCTTCACCGCGGGGCCGGGGTCGCCTGATGACACCGGTGGACTGGGACCGGTACTACCTCTTCCCGGTCGTGTTCCTCACGCTCCTCATCGCGGTCGGCGCAGCCCGCGGACCCGGCGAGATCCGCCTCCTGGCGGCGAGGCCCAGCCCCGCCGTGAACCGCCTCTCCGCCCTCCTCGCGCTCTTCGCCACGTGATCCTGTTCAAGCTCGCGCTGATGTCGTCCTCTACGGCCGACTCCTACCCGGACGTGATCGGCGCCGTGAACCTCGGAAGGACGTGCTCGGAGGCGTCGAAGGCTACCGGATCACGAGCAAGACGTTCGTGGGGCCCGTCCTCTGGTACGGCGTCTACCACCTGGCGGGGCCTGGGGCTGAAGCTCGTCAATCTCGCGCTCTTCGCGGGGCTCGTCGTGCACGCACGCGTCGGCCGGACGCTCTTCGGTGCGGAGACGGTCGTCCTCGCCTCGGTCCTCTTCGCTTCGCTCTACCCTGACGAACCTCAACGTGGCGGTCGGCGAGCAGGACGATCTCGCGACCCCTCCTCTTTCGCCCCCTCGGCATCTGGCGCTTCGTGTCGCGGCGCGACGCGTTCGTCCCGGGCCTCCTCGTCGGTATCGCGTTTCTCTTCAAGTTCTCTGCGGCCGTTTCGCCTCGGGTTCGTCATCTACCTTCTCGTCCGGCGGCAGCCCTCGCGCTGCGGCCGTGACGGTCCTCGGGATGGCCCCTCCCCCTTCGTCCTCCTCAACGCCCCTCGACGGCCTCTCGAGCGCGAGGAACCTCGTCTACGCCGCCGGGATCCAGCAGGGGTTCTCCAGCTGGCGGGGCGTCGGGTTCAAGCTCCTGAGCACCGGCCTCCTCCCGGCGGTGGCGCTCTCGTGGTGGGTGTGGTGGAAGAGGAGGAACGACGCGCACCTCCTCTTCACGCTGATCCCGACGGCCTACCTCGCGTATGTCATCCTGAACCGGGATGCGTGGGCGGCAGGGTTCGTGATGATGCAGGGGCTCTTCTTCGCGTCGTTCCCGCTCGCCCGGCTCCTCGCGGACCGCGAGCTCGACACGCCGTGGACCGGGCGAAAGGCGCTCGTCGGGGGCGCGCTCGCGGCCTACCTCCTGGTCGCGACCTCGATCACGCTCGTCAACGCGATCCAGGACACCGAGCTCGCGTCGGAGCGGAAGGGCCCGTGGGTCCTCTGCGAATGAAGGCGGTCTGGCGTGGCACCGCGTCGCAGCGCGGAGGGGGGTTCTTCGCCGACGTCCTGCCCCTGCTCTACCGCGCGCTCCCGCTCTGGCGGCTGGGGGAGCGGATGCGGGGCGGCGACTGCCTCGCCCTCTCGGCCGACCCGCTGATCCTCTACGTTCCCGACTGGGTGCTCGACGACGTGCCCGGCGCTCTCCTGCCGGTCTTCCGGCAGTACCGTCACGACCCGGTCACCCTGCTCGTGGAGCTCTCGTGGGCCCACGACGACGCCTCGCAGCTCGACAGGCTCGCGCGGTGGAAGGCGCAGCACGGGCTGCGCCACCCGCGCCACCGGATGCTCTTTCTCGCCAACACCGAGGCCGAGCACCGCATGATGACGGCCCGCGGGCTCGGCTCGGCCTGGGTGAGCCGCAACGTCTTCGCGGACCCCGGGACCTACCGGCCCCTGCCCGTGTCCGGGAAGCCCTTCGACGCCGTCTACGACGCACGGGTCTGCCCGTTCAAGCGGCACGCTCTCGCCGCCGGGATCGAGCGTCTCGCGCTCGTCGCGGTCCGGGTCGAGGATCACCACGACGAGTCCTACGTCCGCTCGGTGAAGGAGGCTCTCCCGCAGGCGCACTGGTTCAACGACCCGCTCGCACCGGACTACCGCAGCCTCGACGGGGCGGAGATTGCCGGAGCGATCAACCAGGCGCGGGTCGGCCTCTGCCTCTCCGCCGTCGAGGGCGCCATGCTCGCGAGCATCCAGTACCTGCTGGCGGGCCTCCCCGTGGTCTCGACCGAGAGCCGCGGTGGACGGGACGCGTTCTTCGACCCCGACTACGTCCGGATCGTCGCCGACGACCCCGCGTCCGTCGCGGCGGGCGTGAGGGAGATGGCCTCGTGCCCGGTGCCCGCCGAGGAGATCCGGCGCCGGACGCTCGAGAGGATCGAGCCGCACAAGACCCGGCTGTTCGAGCTCCTCGACGTGATCTGCGCCACCGAGGGGAGGCCCGCGATTCCACGGTCCCGGTGGTCCTCCTGGATGTCGCCCCAGCTCACCCGGATGGTCGCGCCGGCCGGGATCCGGACGCGTATCGAGGACGCCCGGAGGTCCTCCGGCGATGCCTGAGGGGCGCCTCCGCACGCTCGTCTCCAGCTCGGCCTGGGCCCTTCGCAGGACCTGGCGCGTCCACAGGGGGCTGACGTCGACGCTCGTCGCGGCCGCGTTCGTCAGGAGCCTCGTCCCGGCCGGAGTCGTCCTCGCCGCGCGCGGACTGATCAACGCCGTCTCCGCTGGCCTCGGCGGCGGGACGGGCGGACTGCCGGCCCTCGTCCCGTGGCTCCTCCTCGGCGTCGGCTGCACGGTGCTCGAGGCCCTGGCCCGGGCGGTCCACGATTTCGCGAGCCAGCGCCTCCAGGGCGAGCTCACGGTGTCGCTGACCGACGAGATCCTCGGCCACGCGGCCCGCCTCGAGCCGGCGCACTTCGAGGACCCCCGCTTCCAGGACCTCCTCGAGCAGGCGCGGCGGGACACGGCGGGGAGCTTCGGGAAGTTCCTCCAGGGCGCCCTCGGGGCCTGTGCGGAGGGCGTCCGGATCGTGTCGCTGACGGCCGTCCTCGTCTACATCGAGCCGCTCGTCGCCTTCGCGCTGCTCCTGGTCGGCGTCCCGTTCCTCCTCGCCAAGTGGCGCTTCGCCCGGATGCGATACGAGGAGGAGCAGCAGAGGACGACGAGCCGCCGCTGGATCTCCTACTTCGTCTCCCTCCTCGTCGACGCGCGCACCGTTCCGGAGGTCCGCATCCTCGGCATCGGACCTCACCTCGTCGGGCGGTTCCGCACGATCGCGGAGGGCTTCCGCTCGCGCGACGCCCGGCTGCACCGTCTCGTCCTCGCGGGAGACTCGGTCTTCATCGCCGTGTCGGTCACCGCCTTCTGGGCCGCGTTCGTCTGGGTCGCGGTCGGCGCCCTCCGCGGGACGGAGACGATCGGCGACGTCGCCGTCTTCGGGGGCGTGACCGCGAGGATGAGCTTCGCCATCGAGGCAGGCCGTGGCCGCCTTCACCGGCGCCCTCGAGAGCACCCTCTTCATCTCCAACCTCCTGGCGTTCCTGAGGCTCGAGCCGCCGCGCGGCGCCGGAAGTGACCGCAAAGATCGCGGCCCCGCCGTCCTCGAGGCGACGGGGCTCGCCTTCGCCTACCCGGGGGCGCCGCGCGAGGTCCTGTCGGGCCTCTCGCTGTCGGTCGCCGCCGGGGAGATCGTCGCCCTCGCCGGCGGGAACGGCGCCGGGAAGACGACGCTCGCCAAGCTCCTCGCGCGCCTCTACGAGCCCGCGAAGGGAACGATCCTGCTGGGAGGTGTCGACCTGACCGCCGCGCCGCCCGGGCGGGCCCACGCGAGCGTCGCCTTCCTCTTCCAGGAAGCCGCCCGGTTCGAAGCGACGCTCTCCGAGAACGTGGCCTACGGCGACTGGGAGAGCCTGAGCCGCACGCCGGAGCGCATCGAGGGCGTCGGCCGGCGGGCCGGCCTCGACGCGCTGGTCACGGGGATGCCGCAGGGCTACGCCACGCTCCTCGGGAGGATGTTCGGCGACTACACGCCGTCCGGCGGCGAGTGGCAGCGGATCGCCCTGGCCCGGACGCTCGCCCGTGACGCGGCGCTCCTCGTCCTCGACGAGCCGACGCTCCACCTCGACCAGCAGGCGGAGCGGTTCTTCATCGAGAACCTGAGGGCCCTCTCCGCGGGCCGGACGGTCGTCCTCATCACCCACCATCCGCCTCTCCTCTCGGCCGCCGATCGCGTCGTCTTCCTCTCGGGAGGGCACGTCGCCGAAGAGGGGCGCCACGAAGAGCTCCTCGCGCGCCGCGGGGCCTACGCGGCGCTCTTCGGAAAGGCCCCTGAAACGCTCCCGTCCCCGGAAAGGGGTGCCGCCTGAACCCTCTGCAGAAGCTCGTCATCCTCCTCGACGTCCCGCCGTTCTCGGCGCTCTTCGCCGCCCTCTACCGGCTGGGGCTCGGGCAGCTCCTCGCACGGCTCGGACGGCTCGAGTGCGTCCACGCCGTCTACGGCAGCGGCTCGTACTTCGAGGGGCGTCCGGTCCACGGCCTTTCCGACGTCGACCTCGTCATCGTCGTCGCCGAGCGGTTCTCGCGCCTCGACCTGGAGCCGCAGGAGGTGATCCGGGCGTACGGGCGCGTGCGGCGCTTCTTCCCGTTCCTCGGAAAGTGGGACGAAAAGGCGGAGAACCTCGTCTTCCTCTCGGAGGTGGCGCTCGGGTTTCCCCTTCCCGAGTCGCTGTGCCTGCGCGCGAAGCTCGGCCGCCTTCGCCGGCTGATCGGTCCCGAGGACGCGGACTGGTTGCCCCGGGGCCCGGTGACCGCCTGCGAGGCGAGCGCCGAGATCGCGACGCTCCTCCGCCTGCCGCTGACGAAGGGTCCGGTCCACGCGAGCAACCTGCGCTTCTGGCAGAAGCTGTTCCTCAAGATGCTCGACCTCGCCGAGATCTCGGGCTGCGGCGACGAGGCCCGAAACCTGCGCGCGCGGCCCGGGCTGGAGTTCCTGGGCCGGGGCGAGCGGCGTCTCTTCTTCACGCGGAGCCGTCCCGAGGAGCTGTACGCCCTGCTGCTCGCGTCGGCCGCTGCGATCCTGGCGAAAATAGGAAGCGCGCTCCCGGCCGTGACGCTCGATCCGCCGCCCGTAGCCGCAGCCCGGGAGCCGGCAGACACGCCGGCGCTGGAGCGCCTGCGGCCCAGCGCCGCCGCCTCGGTCCGGCGACATCCTTCCTTCCTCCTCGGCTGGACACCGCGCCTCAACTACTTTCCCGCGAGCGACGGGGTGCCCGTCGTCACGGTCGAGGGCTCCGCGTGGCGGGGCCTTCGCACCGTCCTCGAGGCGCTGCACGCCGCGGGGCGGCCCGGCGAGAGCTGGCTCGTCCGGGCCGGGGGGATCCTGTTCGTCGTGACCCACCAGGTAGGGTTCACCGACGTCGTCACCCTCGACCCCCTCGCGAACGCACCGGCCTACGTGGCCACCGATCCTGCGCGTGCCCCGCGGAGCGTACCGGCCGCGGTCGTCGAGGAGCAGCACGCGGCGGCGGAGGGGATCTTCCGGGCGTTCTCGACGCTCTACCGGCGCAACGCGGGGCACGTCCCGCGGCTCCCGTTCCCCTGCGTCTACCTCGAGGACGACCTCGTCGTGATGCGCGACGCGTTCCACCGGATGCGCGTCCGGCTCTTCCTCGACGAGGGGAGGGACTACGCCGATCGGGATGAGCTGATCGGACGGCTCGCCACGCTCCATCCGGAGGCGCGCCCGTTCCTAGCAGCGCTGAAGGCGCAGACGGAAGCGCTCGAGGGCGGCTCGGAGCTCCCGGAGGACGGGGGCAACGTCTTCCGGGTCCTGCACGAGTTCCTGGCGCAGCTCCTCGCCGGGGTCGCGCCGATGGTCCTCGACGACCCCCACGCCCGCCTCGGGATCACCGTCGGGATCATCACGAGGAACCGCGCCTCCGACCTGACGGAGTGCCTCGAGTCGCTCACGCGGCAGGTGCGGCGGCCCGACGAGGTCCTCGTCGTCGACAACGGCTCGACGGACCGCACGTCGGCGGTGATCGACACCTTCCGGGAGCGTCTCCCGCTGACGGTGGAGTTCCTCGCGCAGGCCGGGATCCCGTCGGCGCGCAACAAGGTGCTCGAGCGCGCCCGACACGAGGTCATCGCCTTCACCGACGACGACTGCGTCCTGGAGCCGGGGTGGCTCCAGGCGGTGGAGCGCGGGTTCCTCCGCGCCGACAACATCGGCATGGTCGGGGGATGGGTCTGCCACGAGCACACCCCGAGCCCGTCGGCCATCGACACCTACTATGCGACCTTCCACCACAACACCACCTAGGACGGGACGATGATCGTCGAGCTGCCGAGCACGACCTCGGACTACAGGGGCGGCCGCGTGCGCCGCTACCGGATGGGGTTCTTCCACTTCTCGAACAACAACCTGGCGCTCCGCGCCGCCTGCGCCCGCGACCTCGGCGGCTACGACCTCGCGGCGACCCGCTCCGAGGACGTGGAGCTCTGCCTGCGCCTCGCGCGCAATCCCGACTGGGTCGCCCTCAGGGAGCACGGCGCCGTCGTGCGGCACAAGGCGCGACGCACGTTCCGCGGTTTCGTGAAGCAGCTCTGGGGATGGGGGACGCACCTCGGCTACGCGTACCGCAAGACCGGCCTCAAGGGGTTCCACCTCTACCGGGTACGGACGGACGACCACCAGATCGGCTTCGCGTACGAGGCGCCGCGGCTTCCCTTCCTCGCCTGCGTCTTCGTCACCGACTTCCATCTCTTCCACGTCTGGCTTCTCCTCCTCGCCCTCGCGGCGGCCGCCGGCCTCTGGCCCGCCGCGGGCGCTGCGGCGGCGGTCGCGATCTGGTACTTCTGGCGCGCGCTCGCGGACGAGCGCCGGGCGGGGCTTCCCCCGGGTGAGACGGCCGCGCTCGCCTTCCACCACTGGATCGCCAACGTCACCTTCGTCACGTCCGGCGTGCTGAGCGGCCTGCGGCACGGGTTGCTCCTCGTCCCGGCCTCGATCTTCCGCCCCTCGACGCCCTCGGCGGCGGCGGAGCGGGCGCTGCGGCTCGCGCGCCTGCCGGCCGGGGGGAGCGGGAGAGAGCCCGCCCCCCGATCGAGCGGCGTCCCCGGATTCGGGAGACCGGCCCGTTGAGCTTCCTGCGGGGGCGCGCGCGCGGCATCCTTCGCCGGGAAAGGAGCCACGGGGTCGACGACCTTCTCGGCCCCTACCGTGGGAGCCACGTCCGCCTCGAGGCCTCCAGCCGATGCCAGCTGAAGTGCCCGCTCTGTCCGACCGCGGCGGGGACCGCCCGGAATGGTTCCGTGGGTTGGGGCGTCCTCGCTCTCGAGGACTTCGTCCGGTTTCTGGCCCGGAACCCGGCGGTCCGCCACGTCGAGCTGTCGAACTACGGAGAGATCTTCCTCAATCCCCAGCTGGTCGCGATCCTCGCCCACGCGCAGGCCATAGGTGTCGCCGTGGAGGCGTACAACGGCGCAAACCTGAACGACGCGAGGGAGGAACAGCTGGAGGCCCTGGTCCGCTACGGTCTCCGCCGTCTCGTCGTCTCGATCGATGGGGCCTCGCAGGAAACCTACGGCGTCTACCGTTCCGGCGGCACGCTCGCCGGCGTCCTCGAGAACGTGCGGCGTCTCAACGAGTGGAAGGTGCGTCTCGGCTCGACCCGCCCGCAGCTGTTCTGGCAGTTCGTCATCTTCGGGCACAACGAGCACGAGCTCCCGGCGGCGCGGCGCCTGGCCGCGGAGCTCGGAATGGGCTTTCGCGCGAAGCTCAGCTGGGACGGACGGTACTCTCCGGTACGCGATCCCGAGTTCGTCCGGCGAGAGACGGGGCTCGAGGCCTTCACGCACGCGGAGTTCGCGAAGAAGACGGGCGGGCGTTATTTCCTCGGTTGTCGCGACCTGTGGGCCGGGCCACAGGTGAACTGGGACGGGCGCCTGCTGGGCTGCTGCGTGAACTTCTGGGGGGACTTCGGAAACGCGTTCGCCCAGGACCTGGAGACCTGCACGGGCGGCGCGGCGTACCAGAACGCGAAGCGCGTCCTCCTCGGCCTGGAGGAGCCCCGTCCGGGCCTGCCATGCCTGGATTGCGGTACCTACCTCGACGACGTCCGCAACCGGCCGCTGACCAGGGCCGACATTCTGGAGCCGGACCACCTGGCTCGCGTGAAGGACGAGGGGGAAGTGAACCGGTGAGTACGATGGAATTCTCCTTCTACGGCGCGACGGTCTCCGTGGAGACCGGAGACGAGGAGCTCCTGCGCCGGGTGTCCGACGACTTCAGCGTCTTCGCCGCCGAGGCACCGACGCGCGGGCGAGAGCACCTGTCGATCCGGGCGAGCCTCCGGCGTCCCGACTACGACGCGCTGCCGCCTCTCACGGCCACCGTCTACACCCCCCGGAACATCTGCTATTCCGAGGGAGACGTCACCTACATCGACTACTTCGGGCGGGCGCTCGCCCTCTACGACCGCAGGCTCCGATCGCTCGACGTCTCGTGCGAAGACCTCGACCTCCTCCACGAGATCGTCTACCTGACGATCCTCTCCCGCGTCTCCGAGACGCTCGAACGCGACGGGCTCCACCGGATTCACGCCTTCGGCCTCCAGTCCGGGGGCGAGGCGGCGCTCTTCCTGATGCCCTCGGGCGGCGGGAAGACGACCCTCACGCTCGGCTTCCTGGGGCTCGGAGCCCCCTGGCGTCTGATCTCGGAGGACAGCCCGTTCGTCGACCGGAAGGGGCGCGTCCACCCGTTTCCGCTCCGGATCGGCGTTCTCGGCACCCAGCCGCCTCCTTTCCCGGCAGAGCACGTCACCTTCATCCGGCGGATGGAGTTCGAGCCGAAGCACCTCGTCTCCCTCGCCGCCTTCGGGGACTGCCTGGCCACCGGGGCCTCCGCGCCGCGCTTCCTCTTCGTCGGAAAGCGAAGCCTCGGTCGGGGCTGCACCATCCGCGCCGTCGGGAAGCGGACGGGCTGGAAGGCCCTCGTCGAGGCGATGATCGTCGGGGTGGGCCTCTACCAGGGAGTCGAGTTTCTCCTCAGGACGTCGGTCCTGGATCTCTTCGCCCTGGCCGGCATAGGCCTCTCCCGTGTCCGCGCCGCATGGGCGCTCCTGCGTCGCTCCGAGGTCCACGTCGTGGAGCTCGGGAGGGACGGAGCGGTCAACGTCGAAACCGTCCGGGCGTTCCTCGCCGCGAAGGGCTTCGGCGCGCAGGAACCGGGAACCGTCGCACGGAAGTGATGCCGGGCGCCCCCGCCACCGCCCCCGACGAACGCGCGGCGCGCTGGGCGCTGGCCGGCCTGCTCGCGTTCGCGGCGCTGCTGCGGCTCGCCTCCCTCGGGGTCACCCAGGTCGAGTGGTGGGATTCCACGATCTACCTGACGGAGGCCCGGAGGATCGCTTCGGGCATCGCGTGGGCCCCTCCCTACGAGAGGCACCGCGCGCCCCTCCTCCCGTGGATCGGCGCGCTCTCCTACGGCGCCGGCCTCGACGAGGCCGGGATCTACCTCGCGAACGTCATCTTCTCGGTCGGCACGGTCTGGCTCGTGTTCAGGGCCGGGGAGCTCCTCTTCGGGAGGCGTGCCGGCCTCGTCTCGGGCTTCCTGATGGCGGTCTCCTGGGAATCGCTCTTCTTCACGCAGCGGGTGCTCACGGAGACGCCGGCCCTCTTCTTCTGGACGCTGTCGATCGTCGTCTATGCCGAGGCCGTCGTGCGCCGCCGGACGGCCTGGCTCCCGCTCCTCGGGCCGTCCGTCGCGCTCGCCTTCCTCGCGCACTTCCGCGCCGCCGCGATCGTTCTCGCCCTCGCGCCCCACTTCGTCGTCGCAGGGGCGTGGAGGCGGCTGAGGCAGCGGGAGGTCCTCGCCTCGATCGCCCTCGGGCTCCTGGGCCTCGCGTCGTACGTCGCCTTCTCGGCGCGAAGGTGGGGGGCGCCGCTCGAGCTCCTCCGGTCGTACCAGGTGGAGCGCCTCGGCTCGATCGGGACGGCGCAGCTCGGCGTCTTCGCGCGATACCTCGACTACATCCCCTCCTACCTCGGCGGCTTCCTCTTCGCGCTTCTCCTCGGCGCCCTCGCGTTCGCTCTCGGCGGCGCGCTCGTGTCCCTCGCACGGCGGCGCGGCCCGCGATCGGCGCCGCTCCACCGGGGAGTCCTCCTGGCAGGGCTCGTTCTCGTGCCGCTCGCCGTGCCGGGTTTCTTCGAGAAGTTCCACCACCGTCTCGGGGTCCTCTGCCTCCCCGGGCTCTTCCTCGTGCTCGGCGCTGCGGCAGCCCGGATCGAGGCCTGGATGCGCGTGCGGAGCGTCGCGGTCTCGCGCGCGTTCGTCGCCGCCGTCCTCGCCATCGGCGCCACGCAGCAGCTCGCGACGGCGGACGAGTGGCTCCGCGCGGAGGGGACGTCGTACCTCTCGGTGAAGGACGCCGGGCTCTGGGTCGGCGAGCGGGCGGCCGCGGGGGCCGTCATCGTGACGACGTCCTGGCCCCAGGTGAACTTCTACGCCGAGCGCCCGGCCGCCGACGTGCCGGGCACGGCCGAGGAGTTCGAGACGCTGGTGCAGAGCAGGCGTGCGCCCTTCCTCGTCCTCTCCGACTACGAGCGGATGCCCGCCTGGGTGGACCCCTACCTCGGGGCGAACGCCGTCCGGCTGCCCCTCGTCTTCGCCTCCGGAGACCTCAAGGGGCTCCGGACACGCGTCTACGACCTCTCACGGCTCACCAGCGATTCGGGCGGGCGCGAGCTCGGGCGTCTCGTCGCGCGCGTCGCCGAAGGGCGCCGGCCCCGCGCTCGCGGCGACGTGGCGGGCCTCCCGTAACACGGACGAGCGCCCCGCGGTCAGCGCGTGCCGGGCGAGCCCGGCGCCGAACCCCAGCGCGCCGCAGAGGTAGTGCAGACCGTGCAGGGGAATCGCGGCGACGAGGAAGGCCGGCCCGCGGAGCGTGACGAGGCGCCGGTAGAACGGGATGTTCGCCGCGAGAAGCGCCAGTAGACCGGGGACGGCCAGGAGCAGCCCGGGAAGCGGCCAGAACGGGATGGCGGCGAGCCCGGCGACGAGTGTCAGGGCGGCGGCGGTACTGACCCGGTGGCCGGGCCGCAGGTTCAGGTCGCGGGGAAGACGGCGCTCGCGAAGGATCAGCTCCGTCCACGGGAGAGCGCGGTCGCGCACGTCCGTCACGACCATGCCCCCGAGGCTCCAGCGCTTGTGGTGCTTCACCTGGAGGGACCGGTCGAGGCGGATGCGACGGCCGGCGCGGACGAGCCGGGAGCCGAGCTCGATGTCCTCGACCGAGGGACGGCCATAGCGCTCGTCGAAACCTCCGCTCGCCCCGAGCACGCTCGTCCTGAGGGCGCCGCAACCCGACCAGAACGACGATGCCTCCGGCCGGCTCGTCTGGTGGACGTGGTGATGCAGCAGGTTCCGGAAGACCGAGACGACGCCGGGGGCCGCGGGAGCGGCGTCGTACGAACCGAAGATGCCGTCGAGCCGCGGGTCCTGGTCGAAAGCCGCGGCCACGCGGCCCACCAGGTCCGCAGGTACGACGACGTCGGCGTCGAGGAAGAGGACCACCCCGCCGGCCGCCTCCCGGGCGCCCCGGTTCCGCGCGACCGCGGGTCCCTCGCCGCCGTTCGTTGCGAGCACCCTCGCTCCCGCCGCGGCGGCGAGGGCCGTGCACCCCGGCACCTCGCCGTCGACGACGACGATCACCTCGCCCGCCGGAGGCCGGCAGGCGGCCACGGAGGCGAGGCAGGCGCGGAAGCCCTCGTCGGCACGGTGGGCGGGGATGACGACGCTGACGGCAGCGGCACTCACGCACGGGTCCTGCAGAACACCCTCCGTCACGGCCTCAATGGTAGCCCGTCCCGCCGAAACCCGGGGTCTGCGGCGAGGAGCCGGGGAGCCCCTCAGCCGCCCCCGGCGGCCCGCTCCTCGTGGTGGTCGCTCTCCGTGTTGATGTCCCAGACGTTCGACGTGTCCGTCCGGCCCGCAAGGATGTTGTCGACGGCGGTCATCGCCGTGAGCATCGAGTGGTCCTGGTTGTTGTAGCGATGCATACCGTTCCGGCCCAGGACCCAGAGGTTCGGAATGCCGTCGAGGAACGCGCGCAGGCGCGGAAGGCGATCGTAGCTGCCGAGGTAGGTCGGGTAGGCTTTCGGCACACGGATGACGACCCCGTCCCTCACCTTCAGCGGGTCGACGATGCCGATCCGCTCCATCTCGGACACCGCGAGCGCGATCATCGCCTCGTCGTCGAGACGCCAGACCTCGTCCCCGGCGTTGCAGAAGTACTCCAGCCCGATCCAGGCCTTGCTCCGGTCGGCGACCATGCCGGGGCTCCAGTTGTTGAAGACCTGCATCCGGCCGACGAGGACGTCCGGCTCCTGGATGTAGATCCAGTTGTCCTGGATCAGGCCGCCCCCCTCCTGTTCGACCTCGAGCCGGTCGACGAGGAGCCCCACGGTGATGAAGTCCCGGTAGACGAGGCCGGCGGCGACCTCTGCGGCCTCGGGAGGCGCCGGCGGGTCGAGCGACCGGACGAGGTGCCGTAGCGGCATCGTCGAGAGGACGACGTCGGCGGGCACCGTGTGGCGGCGCCCCTCCCCGTCGGTGTACGAGACGGAGGCGAGGCGCTCGCCTTCGCGGGTCAGCCCGTCGACCCGGCAGCCGAGCCGGACCTCGCCGCCCCGCGCCTCGACGCGCCGCGCGACCTCCTCCCACAGCTGTCCCGGGCCGAGCCTGGGGTAGAGGAACCTCTCGATGAGCGAGGTTTCGACCGCTTTCTGTGAGAGGTCTCCGGCTTCGCCGCGCACCAGTCCCTGCAGACGATGGCGGATCGCCTTCGCGACCGAGAGGCCCCTGATCCTCTGTGCTCCCCACTCGGCGCTGATGCTCCCGCACGGGACCCCCCAGACCTTCTCGGTGTAGTCGCGAAAGAAAGTCCGGTAGAGCTCGCGCCCGAAACGGTTGACGAGGAAGTCCTCGAGGTTTCTCTCGGGCGCGACGGGCCGCACGACGGCCCGGAGGTAGCTGGCGCCGATCCGGACGGACCGGACGAGGCCGAGGTTGCGGAAGGTCGAGAGGCTCAGGCGGATCGGGTAGTCGAAGAAGCGCCGGCGGTGGTAGATCCGGGAGCGCCTCTCCCTGAGGAGCATGACGAGATCGGCGTCGTCCGTCGCCGTTCGGACGTGATCCTCCCCGATCGACCGTGCCTTTCCCTGGTAGGCGATCGCCGCTCCGGCTCCACCTCGCTCGAGGGGCAGGATCGAGAGCCACCAGTCCATCACCCGGTCGGACTTGGAGAAGAAACGGTGTCCGCCGAGGTCGATCCGGTTGCCGTTGTGGGTGACGGTGCGGGCGATGCCGCCGACGAGCCCGCTCCTCTCGAGGACGACGGGCTTGACGTCGGAACGCGTCGCGAGCTCATACGCCGCAGTGAGCCCGGCGGGCCCGGCACCCACGATGACGGCGGTACGTTGCTGGCTCATGGAGGTACGGGCTCGATGGGCCGCGGAGGTGGGCGGCGCGAGTGGCCGCCCGCCGTCGCGGGACACCGAGCGCGGATGCTACCGCGACGCTCCGTCGCCGAGCAGATCGAGCATCGACTGTATGTCGGCGATCTTGTCGCGCGGGGCCCCGCGAAGGGCGCCGCGCGCGACCTCCACCTCGTCGAGACGCTTCCAGTCCGAGAAGGCGACGACCGGCACCCCGCGCCCGGAGAGTCGCGCGTTCATCTCCTCGCGCGGCGGCAGGTCGCGCGGGGCGGCCGTCCCGGCTCGCCAGTCGTCGAGCATCCGGGCGACCACCTCCGCCGATCCCGTCCGGTGCGAGCCGATGAGGCCCTTCGCGCCGGTGCGCGCCCAGCCGACGACGTACTCGTTCGGGACGATCCGGCCCGTCGAAGGGTCGAAGACCCGCCCATCCCGGTTCGAGACGGTCCGCGCGGCATCGTCGAAGGGAACGCCGGGGATCTGGTCGGCGGCGAAGCCGACCGCGGTGAGGGCGAGGCCCGCCTCGAGGGATTCGGTCTCGCCGGTCGGCCGGGCGACGACCGTGCCGTCCGGGCCCGCCTCGAGACGGTTGCGTTCGAGCGTCAGCCCGGAGAGGCGGCCGGAGGCTTCGGCCACGAAGGCCGAGGGGGAGACGCAGAACCGCAGGTGCAGGATGCGCGCCTTGCCCGTCGGCCCGCGGACGGCGGCGTCCCGAAGGATGGCGAGGTTCTTCTGCCGCTGCGGCGAGCCGGCGACCTCCGCCTCGCTGGCGGGGTCGAGCACGAGCTCGGCCGGATCGACGCAGAGGTCCGTGTCGGCCAGCTCCGCCAGCTCCCCGAGCTCTTGCGGCGTGAAGGCGGCCTGTGCGGGCCCCCGCCGCCCGAGCAGCCAGATCTCGCGTACGCGGCTCGCCGCGAGCGCCTCCCGCACGGTGACGGGCATGTCCGTCGACGCCAGCTCCCCGGAGGTCCGGAGGAGGATCCGCGCCGCGTCGACGGCGACGTTGCCGTTGCCGATGATGGCGGCCCGCCCGGCATCCAGGCGGATCTGCGCCAGGCGGTAGTCGGGGTGCCCGTTGTACCAGCCGACGAAGACGGTCGCCGGCGTCGAGCCGGGAACGCCCTCGCCGGGAATTCCGAGCCGCCGGTCGGCCTCGTTTCCCGTCGCGTAGACGATCTGGTGGTAGTGGTCGCGCAGGTCCTCGACCTGGACATCGCGGCCGAGCCTCACGTTCCCGAGGAAACGGAAGGCCGGCCGTTCCGCCGTCCGCTCCAGGACCCGGGCGACGCTCTTGATCTTCGGGTGGTCGGGGGCCACGCCCCCCCGTACGAGGCCGTAGGGCGTCGGAAGGCGATCGAAGACGTCGACCTCGACGGCCACCTCCGTGCCGCGCAGCAGCGCCTCGGCGGCATAGAAGCCGGCCGGGCCGGAGCCGACGACGGCGACGCGCAGGGGGGAGGGTCGGCCTGCGGTGAGGCTCATGGCGACGGGGGGCAGGCTATCCCACGCCGGGACCTTCGGTGCGTCAGGCCTTCCTGCGGAACAGGCGGGCTCCCGCCTTCACGAGGGCGACCGTCAGGCCTCCGGCGACGACACCGGCGAGGGCCCCGACGAGCGCCGGACCCAGGGTCGCCACGAATCCGCCCCTGGCCGCAAGGCCCTCGGCGAGGTGGTGCAGGGGCGGGATACCGTGCACCAGGATCCCGCCGCCGACGAGGAACATCGCCGCCGTGCCGGCGATCGACAGGACCCGCATCAGGACGGGCGCGGCCTTGAGGATCCCGCTGCCGAAGGACCGCCGGAGCCGCGCGAGGGCGGACGCGCCCTCGCTCCGCCCCAGGTAGAGGCCGAGGTCGTCGAGCTTGACGATGGCCGCGACGAGACCGTAGACGCCGACGGTCATCACGAGCGCGATGGCGGAGAGGACGGAGAGCCGCGTCACGAAGGGGGCCGCGGCCACGGTGCCGAGCGAGATCGTGACGATCTCGGCCGAGAGGACGAAGTCGGTCCTCACCGCTCCCTTGATCTTCTCTTTCTCGACCTTTGCGAGGTCGACGTCCGGGCGGAGGAGCGCGGCGGTCAGCTTCGCGCGGTGGGCCTCGTCCTCGTCCTTCCCGTGCAGCAGCTTGTGGGCGACCTTCTCGAAGCCCTCGAAGCAGAGGAACAGCCCGCCGATCATCAGCAGTGGTGTGACCGCCCACGGCGCGACCGCGCTGATGACGAGCGCGGCCGGCACGAGGATCACCTTGTTGACCATCGAGCCCTTGAAGACGGCCCAGACGACCGGCAGCTCGCGGTCCGCGCGCACGCCCGTCACCTGCTCGGCGTTGAGCGCGAGGTCGTCCCCGAGAACGCCGGCCGTCTTCTTCGCGGCGGCCTGCGAGAGGACGGCCACGTCGTCCGCGACCATCGAAGCCTTCTTCGCGGCGACCTTCGTCAGGATCGCGACGTCGTCGAGGATGGTGGCGATGTCGTCCAGGAGGGCGAGGAAGCCGGAAGCGGGCATGGACGCGGGATGCTAGCAGGCCGCCCGTCGCGAGGGCATGCCCTCGCGACGGGATTGACGGCCCTGCGCCTCGTCAGTCCGACAGGACCTTCAGCTTCCCGGTCTCCCCCTCGACGGCGACGTGGAAGACCTCCTTGTAGTCGTCCCCGGAGTAGGAGACGTGCCAGAGGGTCGTCCCTGGCTTCACCGCGCTCGCGACGATCCCGAGCGTCACCTTCGCCCCCTTGGCGCGGTGGGCCGCGCCCCCCGCCTCGTCGGCCATCTGCACGAGCTTCTTCGAGTCGAAGAGCGTCTCCGGCTTCACGGGGATGCCGCGCCCTCCGGTTCCGTCCATCTCGAAGGTCGTCAGCACGCCGTCGTTGACGCTCATCATGTTCATCTTCCCGGCGGACTTCGACGACCACTTGAGGTTCCAGGCCGTCGAGCGTCCCTCGGCGTCCACGGGGCCCGTGGAGAGGTTGCCGAAGCCGAAGAGCTCGGCGTCGGCCTGCCACTTCACTGCGGCGGCCTTCGCCTTGTCGTACGCCGTCTTCGCGTCGACCGCGACGGACTTGCCGGCGCCTTTCGGCTGGGCTGCGGCCGGGATCGCAGCAGCAAGGAGGAGTGCGGCGAGCGCGGGGAGGACGAGAGGTCGTCGATGCGTCATCTTGGTGGCCTCCGTCAGAACAGCTTGAAGTTCAGGCCGATCGTGCCCGCCCAGAAGTCGCCGTTGTAGTCGGCCACGGCGCTCTCGAAGGCCTCGTCGACGCTGTCCGCGTTGAGGAAGACGTAACGGACGTCGCCGTTCAGCGAGATGGTCTTGCTGAGGTGGATGTCGAGTCCGGCGCCGGCGTGCGCGGACCACTTCGAGTCCGTCACCTCGCCCATCCCCACCACGTCCGACCCGTTCACCTTCAGGCTGCTGTAGGTGCCTCCGCCGAGGATGTAGAGACCGACCTTCGGGAGCTTGATCAGGTAGAGCATCCCGGAGATCTGGACCGGGACGTTCTCGATGTCGACCGAGCCGAGCTGGCCGAGGTCGTAGCTGTCGCTGTAGTACGACGCCCGGGCTTCGGCCCCGATGATCCAGAAGAGGTGGAAGCGCGCCTGCGCGCCGCCGACGAAGCTGCTCCCGTTGCCCCCGTCCGTCCCGACGACACCGCCGTGAATGCCGAGATCCATGCCGAAACCGTCGGCCGACACGGGCGGGGCGACGAGAATGAGCGCGAGCAGGGCGAGAACCGACAGAGTCATGGACTTCTTCATTCGCGAAGCCCTCCTTCGATTGGCAGTGACGGGAGGTTACACGGGGCAGTGAGTGCCCGCCACCGCAGCCGGGCGCTCTGCGTGGGAATCGGCCTCGCGGTCGGCGTGATGTGAAAACCGTGCCGCCGCCGGACGACGGGACTAAAATCGCGCATCGTAGAACCGTAGAAGGAACAGATGTTTCCCCGTCTCGTGATCGTCGCGGGACCGTCCCGGGGCGCCCAGGTCGCCCTCGATGCGGAAGAAGTCGTGCTGGGCCGCGACTCGGCGTGCGGGGTCTGCCTTCCGGATGCCACTCTGTCCCGGCGTCACGCGGCCCTCGCGCAGACACCGGACGGGTGGCGGCTCCGTGACCTCGGAAGCCTCAACGGCCTGAGGGTCAACGGCCTGTCCACGGCAGAGCACCTCCTCGCAGAGGGAGACCGGATAGAGCTGGGTTCGAGCGTCCTCGTCTTTCGGACCGAGCCCCCTGCGATCGGGGAGGACGGCGCACGGGGACACCCGGAGGCGGAAGTCCTTTCCACGATCCGCCTTCCCGTCTCGCAGGCGATCTTCGCGGGAGGGGCCGCGGCCTCGGCCCCCCGGAAGATCGAGAGGAGCCTCGGGCTCCTCCTTTCCGCGGGTCGCCGATTCGCCGTCGCGAGGACGGAAGAAGGGCTCGCCAGGGCGCTCCTGGAGTCGGCCCTCGACGCGGCCGGAGGGCTGGCTGGAGCGGTCCTCCTCTGCAACGAGGGGAACGGGCTGAGCGAGGCCGCCGTATTCGTCGGGAGCCCTTCTTCCTCCCGCCTTCCCCCGGGGGCTGCCGCAGAGGCCCTCGAGCGCCGGGAGGCGGTTGCGTTCCGCGTCGACGGACACAATGCCGCGGCCGTCCCGATCCTGAGGGGGGAGGAGGGCCTCGGCGTTCTCTGGCTCCTCGGAAGCGACGCCCCGCTCCCCGAGGACGATCTCCAGCTCCTCTTCGGCCTTTGCGCCTCCGCCGGGACCTCGCTCGCTCTCGTGAGACACCTCGTCTGGCTGGAAGGAGAACGCCGCCGCCTGGAGGCCTCGACCGAAGGCGAGGAGCTCCGAGGGAGCTCGCCCGCGATCGCCCGCGTGCGAGCCCTCCTCGCCCGCGCCGCCGGGAGCGAGGCGAGCGTCCTGCTCGCGGGCGAGAGCGGTACGGGCAAGGAGCTCGCAGCCCGGGCCCTCCACGCCCGGAGCGCCCGGCGCGACGGCCCGTTCGTGGCGGTCAACGCGGCCGCGCTCGTCGACTCGCTCGTCGAGAGCGAGCTCTTCGGCCACGAAAGGGGCGCGTTCACGGGGGCGGTGGCACGCCGGCGCGGCCGGCTCGAGCGCGCACCGCGGGACGCTCTTCCTCGACGAGGTGGGCGAGATGGCGCCCGCGACCCAGGCGAAGCTCCTCCGCGTCCTCGAGACACGCTCCTTCGAGCGGGTCGGCGGGACGGAGAGCGTCAAGGTCGACGTCCGCGTGATCGCGGCGACGAACCGCGATCTCCCGACGGAGGTTCGCGAGAAGCGTTTCCGTGAGGATCTCTACTACCGCCTCGCGGTCGTGACGATCACCCTGCCGCCGCTCCGGGAGAGGCGCGAGGACATCCCCGGCCTCGCCTCCTTCTTCCTCGCGCGCCACGGTCAGAGGCTCGGCCGGCGGCTCGACGGGTTCTCGCCCGCCGCGCTCGGCAGGCTCGTGGCGTACGACTGGCCGGGAAACGTCCGCGAGCTCTCCAACGCCGTCGAGCGGGCGGCGGTCCTTTCCGCCGGACCTCTCGTGAGGCCCGAAGACCTGCCCGAGGCCCTCGTCGAAGGGCCGGTGTCCCACGACGGCGAGGCCCTGCCGCCCTACCACGAAGCGGTGAACCGGGCGAAGCAGCAGGCGGTCTCCGCCGCGCTCGCCCAGAGCCGCGGAAACGTCACCGAGGCGGCCGGGCTCCTCGGGCTCCACCCGAACTACCTGCACCGGCTCCTCAACCAGCTCGGGCTCCGGGAGGGCTGCAGGGCGTGACCGCCGAGCCGAGCGGCGTCCACCCTGGACGGCACCTCGGGCCATACGAGGTGTCGAGCTGATCGGGCGGGGAGCGCGGGGCGAGGTCTGGCGCGCCCACGATCCGAGGCTCGGACGGAACGTCGCGGTCAAGCTTCTCCTCGACGCGCGCTCCTCCCCGGACGCGCTGCGGGAGCTCGCGAAGGAAGCTCGGACGGCCTCGGCGCTCTCGCACCCGAACATCGTCGCCGTCCACGACGTCGCGCTCGACTCCGACCCGCCCTTCCTCGTCCTCGAGCTCGTCCCGGGGCGGACACTCGCCGCGCTCGTCTCTGCCGGGCCGCTCCCCGTCCCGCGCGCCCTCGACCTCGCGGCGCAGATCGCGGGGGGCCTCGCGGCCGCGCACGAGGCGGGACTCGTCCACCGGGACGTCAAGCCCGCGAACGTCCTCGTCACTCGCGAGGGGCTCGCGAAGATCCTCGACTTCGGCCTCGCGCTTCTCTCGGCCCCGGCCGTCTCGTCCCCGAGCGACGCGACGATCCCGGGCTCCGCCGGGACCTCTCCGGGTGTCGCCGTCGGCACGCCCGCCTACATGGCTCCGGAGCAGGCCGAAGGGCACCACGTCGACTTCCGGGCCGACCAGTTCGCTCTCGGGGCGGTCCTCCACGAGCTCCTGACGGGACGGCGGACCTTCGCGCGCGCATCGGTCGTCGAGACGCTCGCCGCCATCGTCCGCGACGAGCCCGAACCGATCCCGGCCCTGCCGGAGCCCCTCGACGGGCCGGTGAGACGCATCCTGGCGCGCTGCCTGGCGAAAGACCCCGAGGAGCGCTACGCCGCCACGCGCGACCTGGCCCGGGACCTCCGCGATCTCGCCACGCTCGCGAGCAGCCGGGGTCCCGCGCCCGCCGCAGCGTCGGGCCCCCCGGGGGCGCCCAGCCGGCGGACCGTGGTGGCGGGACTGGTCCTGGCCGCGGCCGCCGTCGCGCTCGTCCTCGCGGGAACCGGGGCCGGGCTCCTCTCCCGCCCCGCCGCGCTTCCCTCGTTCCGGCAGCTCACCTTCCGCCGCGGAACCGTCTGGACCGCGCGGTTCACGCCGGGTGGCGAGGAGGTCGTCTACGGCGCCTCGTGGGACGGCGACCCACCCCACCTCTTTTCCACGCGGATCGAGGGTGGCCCATCGGTCCCGCTCGGCCAGGGCGACGCAAGCCTCCTCGCCGTCTCTGCACCCGGCGAGCTTCTCGTCTCCCTCGACGCGCGAGGTTGGCTGCCTTTCCTTTCGATCGGCACGGCCTCCCGAATGCCGCTCGTCGCCGGCGCGCCCCGCCCGCTCCTCGAGGGCGTGGCCTCCGCCGACTACGTCGCCGGCTCCTCGGACATCGTCGTCGTTCGCCGACAGGATGGATTCACGCGGCTCGAGGTTCGAGGCCGGAGCACGCTTTTCGAGACTTCGGGCTGGATCAGCCACGCCCGATGCTCCCGGGACGGCCGGTTCGTCGCTTTCCTCCACCACCTGGTGATCCCGGACGACAGAGGGGACGTCATGCTCGTCGGGCTGGCCGGGGAAGCGCCGCGGATCCTTTCCGCTGGGTGGATCAGCCTCACCGGGCTCGCGTGGGGTGCGTCCGGCGAGGAGGTCTGGTTCACGGCGACCGGAGAGTCCGGATCGAGAACGCTGCGCGCCGTGTCCCGGGAGGGCAGGGCCCGCGAGGTCTACCGGATGCCGGGGAACCTCACGCTTCACGACGTCTCGAGGACGGGCCTCATCCTCCTGGCGCACGACACGATGCGGATCGGCGCGAGCGTGTTGCCTCAGGAAGGCGGGGAGCGCGACGTCTCCTGGCTCGAACAGACGCTCCTGACGGACCTCTCTCCCGACGGAAGAACGCTCCTCTTCACCGAGTTCGGCGAAGGGGGCGGCCCCCGCTACTCGGCTTCCCTGAGGCCTGCCGACGGGGGGCCTGCGGTCACACTCGGGAGCGGGTTCGCGACGGCGCTCGCCGTCGACGGAAAGCACGTCCTCTCGTTCGGGCCGAGCGCTTCGGTCGGCCTCGGCCTCGTCCCGACGGGGACGGGGCCGACGACGCCGGTGGAGATAGGTCCCGTCGTCGCGCCTTCCTGGGCCGGCTTCGTGCCAGGCGGGAAGTCCTTCCTCGTCGCCGGCGCGGATGAGGGCCAGGGCGTCCGCCTCTGGCACGTGCCCACGGCGAACGGTCCGGCGCACGCCATCTCCCCTCCAGGGGTGGACGCCCGATTCTCCGCCGGCGTGCCGTCACCCGACGGGCGAACGGTCGCGGTTGCGATGGACGACGGAGACCTCCTCTTCTGCTCCGTCGACGGCGGCGAGCCGCGGCGCCTCGCGACGTCTCCTCGCGCCCTGGTCCCGATCGCCTGGATCGACGAGGGCCGGCATCTCCTCGCCTATGCGCGCAGCGGCCCGGCCGCGGACGTCGTGCGCCTCGATCCCGGCACGGGGATCTCCGTCCCGGTCCGAAAGCTCCAGCCGTCCGATCCGGCGGGCGTCATCGGGATCCCCACCGTCCGCGTCACGCCCGACGGCCGGACGTGGGCCTGGTCGTACGCGCGCATCCTCTCCGAGCTCTACGTCGCCGAGGGGCTGAGATGACCGGCCCGGCGCCTTCACCTCCCTCACCGATCGGATAGAGCCCCTCGCCTCGAAGCGGGATCGGAGCATCGTCCGCCCGCCTTCCGGAAGAGCCGGCGATCGCTCAAGTCCGCTCGTTCCAGCGAGATCTCGAAATCACTGTGCTCTGCCATCCCCCCCGGCTCGCGCCTTGCTCACTACCAGGCGAGGCCCGGCAGAACGAGCCCCGGACCGGGAGGACGAGATGAGCGCCACAGCACCGAGCCCCGCACCCGTTCCGGCATCCATCGCCGGGTTCCGCAAGGACCGGTCGGTCGACCTCCTCGAGCGCTGCCGCGAGTTCTCGTCGATGCTCGACTCCCTGCGCGCCGAGGGCGACTACCCGACGCAGTACCGTCTCGAGCTCCTCTCCCCGCTCGACCACGAGATCGTCGTCCGCGACCCTCTCACGTCGCACCCAAGCGGCTCGTCTGTTTCGACTCGAACAGCTATCTCGGCCTCCACCTCCACCCGCGCGTCACGGCCGCCGCCCGCAAGGCCCTCGACGAAGCGGGCGCGGGAACGCCGAGCGCCCCGCTCCTCTCGGGGACGAGCCGGTGGCTCCGCGAGCTCGAGGAGGTCGTGGCCGCCTTCCACGGCCGGGAAGCGGCGCTCGTCTTTCCCTCGGGCTATGCCGCGAACATCGGCATCCTGACCGGGCTCCTGCGGCCCGGCGACTTCGCCGTCCGCGACCGGTACTCCCACGCGAGCCTCCACGACGGCTGCCGCTATTCGGGTGCCCGCGGCAGCGTCTACGCCCATGGCGATCCGGCCTCCGCCGCGCGCTCCTTCGCGCGCGACGACGGCCGGGGCGGAAAGCTCCTCGTCACCGACGGCGTCTTCAGCATGCACGGAAGCGTCGCTCCGCTCCCGGGCTCGCCGCGGTGGCCAAGGGCGCCGGGGCCCTCCTGATGGTCGACGAGGCGCACGCGACGGGCGTCGTCGGCGGGACCGGGCGAGGCAGCGAGGAGCTCTTCGGCCTCCCGGGCCGGATCGACGTCCTGATGGGGACCTTCTCGAAAGCTGCGGGCGCCGCCGGCGGCTACGTCGTCGGGCCGCGCGACCTCGTCGACTACCTCCGCTTCTTCGCGCGGTCCGCCGTCTTCACCGCCTCGCTTCCCGCCTCGGTCTTCGCGGCGGTCGCCGAGGCGTTCCGGCTGATGGACGAGGACCCCGCCCCCCGCGAGCGCCTCCACGAGAACGCCCGCCGCTTCACCGACGCGCTCGAGGCGCTGGGCGTTGCGCCCCTCGCCTCCGGGACCCCGATCGTCGCCGTCCGCGTCGGACCGCAGTCGACGCTCCTCCGCGCCGGGCGCGCGCTCTACGACGCCGGCGTCCGCTGCGGGAGCGTCTCCTACCCAGCTGTCCCCGCCGATGGGTGCCTCCTGCGCTTCACCGTCAACGCCCGTCACACGAACGAAGAGCTCGACAGGACGGCGGAGACGCTCGCGCGCGTCGCCGCGCGCCACGGATTCCTCGGGGCGAGCGGTCCCGCGGACGATCGCGACCCGGTGGATGGAGCGCCGTCGTGATCGCCGCGGCTTCCGCCGCTCCCGTGGCTCATTCCGGTCCCGCTCCCACCGGGCCGGCCGCTCGTCCTTCCGACCTCCGGTTCTGGGCCGCGTTCCTCGTGACGACGCGCCCGTATCTCATGCCGGTCTCGGGGGCCGCGGGCCTCGTCGGCCTCGCGATCGCCCCGCCGGAGAGCCTCGCGGCGGGCGCCCTCGCCTTCGCCGCGCTCTTCCTTTCGTACGGCCTCGGGCAGGCGCTGACCGACGTCTTCCAGACCGACACCGACGCCCGCTCGGCGCCGTACCGGCCGCTCGTCCGCGGCCTCGTCGCAAGGCGCGACGTCTTCGTCGTCAGCCTCGCGGGGCTCCTCGCCTGCGGGGTCGCCCTCGCCCTCGCGAATCCCTGGAATCTCCTCCTCGCGCTCCTCGCCGTCCTCGGGCTCCTCGCCTACTCGCCGCTCAAGCGGAGGTTCTGGGCCGGTCCGCCGTGCAACAGCGCCGTCGTCGCGCTCCTCCCGGCGATGGGCCTCCTCTGCGGGGAGCCGTCGCCCGTCCGCGCTCTCGAGAACCCGCTGCTCCTCCCGGCGATGGCGAGCGCCTTCTTCTCGTACGCCGTCTTCGTGCTTCTCGGCTACCTCAAGGACGTCGAGGCGGATCGCCCCACGGGCTACGTCACGCTCCCCGTCCGGTTCGGTCGCCGGGCCACCGTTCTCGTCAGCCTCGTCCACGCCTTCGTCGCGATCGCGTCCTCCTCGCTCCTCGTCGCCCGCGGCGGTGCCGCGGACGCGAGCCTCGTCCTCCTCGTCCTCTGGGCGACCGGGGCAGCAGGACTCCTCGCGTCCCACGCCCTCGCGTGGAACGTCCGCCGCGACGCGGACGCGAGCCCCGCCATCACGGCTTCGGTCGTTTCGTTCGTCGCCCTCCATCTCGCAGAGGCCGCGCTCCTCCTGCCCGCGCTCGAGCGCCTCGTTCTGCCCGTCCTCGCATTCGTCGTCGTCGCCCTCCTCGCCCGCCCCTGCCGGGAGCAGGTGTGAGCCGTCCCGCCGCCTTCGTCCTCCTGAACCCGGCAGCGGGCCGCGCCACCGACGTTCGCAGACTCGCCTTCGCGAGACGGGAGATCGAGGCGCGGTTCGAGGCGGTGGAGGTGACGATGGACAGCGCCGGACGCTGGAAGGACGCCGTCTCCCCAGCCCTCGCCCGCGGCGTGAGGACCTTCATCGCCGCCGGCGGCGACGGGACGGTCCACGCGCTCCTGGCGGCGCTCGTCGAGACGGTGGGGACCGAGCCGCTCGAGGAGCTCACGCTGGGCGTCGCCGCGCTCGGGTCGAGCAACGACTTCGTCAAGCCGCTCCGGCGGGGCGATCCCGTCGTTCCCCTGCGCCTCGACGCGGCCCACGCGGTCCCGCGCGACCTCGTCCGCGTCCGCGCGATCGACCCGGCGGGCAGGGAGATCACCAGCCTTCTCGCGGTCAGCGCCTCGGCCGGCGTCGTTGCCGAAGGGAACGCCCTCTTCAACTCCGCCCGCCGCCCGAGACGGTGGACCGCTCCGGCGATCGCCTGCGCGGCGCTCCGCGCCGTCCGGCGGCACCGCGATTTCACGTGCCGCCTGACGCACGACGGGAGAGAAGAGGAGGTTCTTCTCTCCTCCCTCTCGGTCCTGAAGAGCCCGTGGCTCTCGGGCGCGCTCCGATACGACCTGCCCGTCGAGCCGGACGAAGGCCTCTTCGGTGTGGCCGTCTGCGCCGGAATGGGGCGCGTCCGGCTCCTCGCGACGCTGGCCGGTCTCCTCTTCGGCCGCTTTCGGAACCGGCCCGGGACGAAGTCCTTCCTCACGACGGCGCTCCACGTCTCCGCCGACGCGCCATTCCCCCTCGAGGTCGACGGCGAGGTCGAGCGCGTCGTGGAAGCGACCTTCGACCTCCTCGCGTGGAGGGTGCGCGTATGCGCCTGAACGACGACGTCGCCGAGAACCGGCGGCTCACGCGGTGGGCCGACCTCCTCCCGCGCGCGCCCGGGCAGCGTGGCGCCATTCACGAGACCGACGCCGAGCTCGTCGAGCTGGGCGACGGACGGCTCCTCGCTCTCACCGTCGACACGGTCTGCGAGGAGATCCGGCTCGGCCTCTATCGCGATCCGCGAACCGCGGGCCGTCTCGCGGCGGCAGCCGCGCTCTCGGATCTCGCCGCCGTCGGCGCCGAGCCGCTCGGCCTCCTCCTCTCCGTGACGCTCCCCCCTGTCGACGTCGACGCCGTCCAGGAGGCCGTCGCGCGGGGCGTCGCCGAGACCGTCGCCGCCGCGGGGACCTTCGTCCTCGGAGGCGACACGAACGAGGGCGATGACCTCTCGGTCGGCTGCACGGCGGCCGGAACGGTTCCCTGCGGCTCCCAGCTTCGCCGGGTCGGGATCTCGCCCGGCGACCTCCTCTTCTCGGCAGGTCCGCTCGGTCTCGGCGCCGCGGTGGCCGCTTCCACGCTTTTCGCCGGCGGAACGCTGCTGCCGGAGTCGGCGCTGGCGCCCCCATGCCGGATTGCGCACGGCATCGCTCTCCGCGGCATCGCCTCGGCGGCGATGGACACGAGCGACGGTCTCGTCGCCACCCTCGACCAGCTCGCGCGGCTCAACGGCGTCGCGCTGCACCTCACGCGCCCGCCCGAAGAGCTCCTCGACCCGCGCGCCCTCGACGTCGCGCGCCGCCTCGGCCTGCCGCTTCTCGCTCTCCTCGCGGCGGCGCAGGGCGAGCAGGAGCTCGTCTTCGCCGTACCGCCGCAGGGGCTCCCGGCCCTCGAGGTTGCCGCGGCACGGCTCGGGTGGACGCCGGCTCCCGTGGGCCGAGCGGAGTCCGGGCACGGGATCGTCGTGAACGGCGCTCTCTTCGACGGCGCGCGCGCCCGCAACCTTCTCGGTTCCTCCGGCGGAGACCTGCGCGCCTACGCGGCCGCCCTCGTGGCGCTGACGAGGTGACAGCGCCGGCCACTGCCCGTCAGAATTCCCGCGTCACCGAGACGAAGAAGCCCGAGCGGCCCTTCTCGACGCGGCCGTCGACCGTGTTCTCGAGGCCGAAGTTCCACGAACCGGAGAGCTCCATCGAGAGGTTCCACGGCAGACCCGTCGTGAACCCGGCGGAGACGGCCGGAAAGGAGCCCGTGCGCGTCTCGACCCCCGTTCCTCCCCGCACCGGGACGTCCGCCCAGGCGAGCGTCCCGCGCAGCTGGAGGGCCAGAAAGAAAATCGGCTCGAAGCGGTACTCGAGATCGACGGTCGCGTAGCGCGCGGTCGCGATCTCGTCGACGCCCGCCGAAGGGAGGACGACGCGGGAGAGCGTCTCGAAGTCGCCCCACGTCGATCCGCTCCCGAGACGAAACGCGGAGAAGCGGTCGAGGTCGGAGCCGGTCCCGGCGTGCGCGGAGCCGACGAGCGAGTGCCGCTCCGAGAGCCCCGGGATCCCCGTGGCGACGTACGCGAAGGTGCTCGCCGCGAGCCAGCTGCCGCCTCCCGTCTCGAGCCCGTCGGCCGGCAGCCCCCACGGCTCCCACTTCGTCCGGCGGCCCCAGACGCCGTCGGCTCCTGCCGACCACCCGCGATGCGGCAGCTCCAGGGTGTTCCGCACGAGGGCGTCGGCCCGGACCCGCAGGTGGCCTCTCGCCTCGAACGTCTTCGTCGGCAGGACGAAGGTCGGGTCGGTCCGGTCGCCCTCGTCGAACCAGAGGTTTCCCGTCTCCAGCGTCAGTGCGACGTCGAGCGCGTTGTCGATCGCTCCCGGTCCGATGCGCGCGTGCGCGGCGAGGCCGAGCCCCAGACGCGCCTGGTACCACTCGAGCTCCTCCGCGCGCTGCCGCTCTCCCTGGACGTACTCGGAGCGCGCCCACGGCGGCGTCAGGCTGTCGAACGACGTGACGACCGCGACCACCTTGTTCTCCGACAGCGTGAGGTCCCAGCGGAGCTCGTTGGCGATCCCCGCGACGATGGCGCGGAGGCGGCCTTCTCCCTCCTCCGGGGCGCGCCAGAAGTAGGCCCCGCCGGCAGGCCCGAAATCGAGACCGGCGGGACCCTCAGGCAGAAGGACAGCTCCCAGGTTGAGGTACGTGATCCGGCCCCGGTCCCGCTTCGGCGCGCGCACCTCCCGGCCGAAGATCGTTCCGACAGCGACCTGCCCGGCGCGAGGCGTCTTGTAGTCGTCCGCGCGGGTCGGCAGGGCCCAGGCGAGGACGGAGAGAGCAAAGAGCCTGGCGACGGAGCGGAGCGAGGTGGACATGGCGTCCTCCGCGGTCGGGACCTGCCTTCCAGGGAATGACGGTGCGATCATCGTACGCCTCGCGATCAGAACCGGCCGCCGATTCCGATCGCGACGAAAGTGTGTGAGACCGAGACGCTCGTGGCCGGGAACTCGACCTGGGCACCCCTGTAGGTCGTGGCTTCCCACGGCCCCGCGGTGGCGTTCCCCACCCAGCGGTACTGCGCGAGTGCGGCGAAGAAGACCGGGGTGTCGACCGGCACGGTGAGGGCGACCTCGACGACGAAGCCGGGCTTCCATTTCCGGAACTGGACGGTGCCGGCCCCATAGGTCTGCCCCAGCTCGAGATCGACACGGTGGAACGCGGGCCCTGCCCCGAGCCGAAGGGCCGGGACCGGCTGGAACCACGCCATCGGCGCCAAGGTCAGGATCCGGCAGTCCGCGCTGACGAAGACGCTGGCGTAGAGGCCGTCGACGCGCTCCCGGTAGCCCTCGACGCTTCCGAAATCGGTCGGTCCGCCTCCGATGCCGACGTGCCACGGTCCATGGCCGAGCCTCCTCCGAACCGCTCCCCAATAGGAGAAGCGGTCCGTCTCGTCGTCGTACGTCTGGGGATAGGTGGTCGTTCCCCCGCCGAACCAGCCTCCAGACATGCTGTCGTCGAACCCCGCCAGGCGCATCGCCGCCTCGAGGTCGTCGGCAGGCCCGCCGAAGGACGGGCCAGAGACGGCCTCGAAGGACCAGAGGCGGACGCGAGGGGAGTCCGGAGACGCGCCGTCCTGCGCGCAGACGGGGAGCGCGGAGAGGAGGAGCGCCGGGAGCGCAACGAGGGCCAGGAGGGACGGACCCGAGCAGCCGGACCGGTGCGGGAGACGGACATGGCGCACCTCCTCTACGTCGTGTCAGGGTTCAGCGGGAGAGTCCGGAGAGACGCCCGATCCCCGGGCGACCGTGAACGGGTGCGAGATCCCTCACGCGCCCATCGGCTCGCGGGTTTACGATCCCGCCCATTCCCTCGACCTGGCCCAGGAGCGCCGTGTACTCGAAGACGCCGGGGATCGGCGCCACGTTCGACAGGGGAACGCCGAGCATGTCGACGAGGAACATCGCGACCGCGGCGTTCGTCGTGAGGGTGTAGGTCCGGCTCGGGTCGAGCGCCTCGTCACCGACCCGGATGCTCTGGAACGAGACCCTCTCCCCGGGAGTCCGGCGAGAGTCGTAGGCGAACCGGATTCCGGAGACGTGTGGGAAGAAGGCGCCCTCGGGGCCCGCGCCTGCGACGCCGATCTCGAGCACCATGACGAGCGCCTCCGCGCTCAGCTCGCTCGTCACGAGACCGAAGCCGAATCCCGTCTCGGGGTCGAGGCCGTAGCTGACGACGCGGAAGAGATCGGCCGGGACGAGGGGCCCCTTCGAGATCCCTTCCGAAAGGAAGCCGGTGCTCGTGAAGGCGAAATCGGTCTGGCCGGCGGTGCGGAACGCGTCCGTCACGAGGTTCCCGGTGGGCGTGTCCTTCCACGGGCTCCGTTCACGGGGCAGGATCGGAAGGTCGCGCCGCGCCACCCCGACCTCGCGCGAGAAGACCGGTCCGAGCGACTCCTCGATTCCCGCCTTCAGCTGTGAGACGAGAGCTTCGACCCCGGGGTCGGGCCGGACGCGATCGTCGACGGGAATGAGGTCGTAGCTGGCGAGGTGGACCCTTCCTCCCCGAAGAGCGAGCCGCAGGCGCCCGACGTTCGCGAAATGGGGACCCGCCTGGACAATCAGGACGTTGCGCCCCGAGGGCGTTCGGACCTCGACGGGCTCCTCGAGCAGGATGTGGTCGTGGCCGCCGACGATCACGTCGATCCCCTCCACCCCCTCGGCGACGGCCGTGTCGGACGAGAGGCCGAGGTGAGAGAGGAGGACGACGATCTCGGCGCCAGAGGCCCTGAGCGCTGCCACCTGGCGACTCGCCACGGCCACGACGTCCGGGTCGAGCGTGACGGACCCGTTCTGGCTCATTGGGTCGTCGGGGACGGTGAGCCCGAAAATGCCGACCTTCACGCCGCTCGCAGTCCTGAGGATCGAGGGGGAGATGAACGGAGTGAGCTCCCGAGGTTCCCGGCGTTCGCCGAGAGGAGCGGAACGGAGCCCGAGGCGAATCCCTGCGCGAGGATTCCGGCGAGGTACTCGGGACCCGGGTCGAATTCGTGGTTGCCGACGGCCATCGCGTCGAAGCGCATCGCCGCCATCCACTGCAGCTCGGGCACGCCCAGATAGAAGTTGAAGAAGAAGTCTCCCTGGAGAACGTCCCCGGCGTGGAGGAGAAGAGCCTCCGGGTCCTTCGCGCGCGCCGCGGCGATGACGGTCGTCGCCTTCGCAATTCCGCCGACCGTCCCTTCGAGGCTCCGGTCGCGGGAGCCGGTGGCGTCGAGGTGGGAGTGCGTGTCGCAGACGTGGAGGATCGTGACGGTGCGGTCGGCGGCCGGGAGCGGAGAAGCGAGAAGGAGGCTGACGATCAGGGCGAGGGTCGGGAGGACGAAGCGTTTCATCGGAGTGCTCCTTTCGGCGCCTCGGCGAGGCGCACGGGGTCGAGGCGGAGGACGAGTTCCTTGCGGGGAAGCGGATGGGTACGGCGCGAAGCGGAATCGATCGCGAATCCGGCGAGCGAGACGACCGCGGCGGTGACGCCCGTGGCGGTGGCGGCCTCGCTGCATTCCGGCCAGTTGATCGACTCGCACTGCTCCACGGCCCAGGCCGCGGCGGCGGTCAGGCCGAAGCCGACGCCCCACGGGCGCAGGGGCACGCTGTGGTTCCGGGCGATCTGGATCTCGCGCGGCTCGTAGCCCTCCATCTCCACCCGGACCATCACGGCGGGCGACTTCTCCCGGGGGATCCGAAGGGTGCCTGGCGTGACCGTCGTGGCGTTGCCGCAGGTCGCGATCGCCCCCGGCGGGTCCGTGACGACCTGCAGGTCGTCGTGGGAGGGGAGGCTCATCGACGCGCAGGCGGTAGAGAGGAGGGCTGCGGCGAGGAGGGGGGCGAACCGGAGCGGGGCGTCGTTCATGTCGGCCTCCTTCAGAGCTTTCGCCCCGTGGAAGCGCAACCCCGGTGCCGGGCCGGCCCGCTCCGGTCCGCCCACGGCCACCGCCGTCCAAGTCTCTCCGTTACTGGGAGATCGAAACGTGAGGGCCCCGGAACGGATTTCTCCGATCCGGGGCCCGTCTCACCTTTCGGCGAGACCTCCTCGCCGGGAGGCGAGGGGCCGGGTCGAACTCCCGGCCGCGCGGAACGCTCAGCAGCCCTTCATCATCTCCGCCATCCGCTTCTGCATCTCCTCGGGGGAGACGTCCTCGACGTGGGTGGCGAACGCCCACTGGTGCCCGAACGGGTCCGTGACCTTGGCGAAGCGGTCGCCCCAGAACTCGTCCTTCGGTTCCTGGGTCGACGCACAGCCGGCTTCGACGGCCCGCTTGTACGCCGCGTCGCAGTCCTCGACGTAGAGCATCATCGTGCAGGTCGTGCCGCCCCTCGAGATCGGTCCGAGCTGGCCCCAGTCGGGGAACTCGTCCGACACCATGACGATCGAGCTGCCGATCTTCACCTCGGCGTGCATCACCATGTCGCCCGGTCCCGGCATACGGAAGAGCTCCTCGGCGCCGAGCGCCTTCTTCCAGAGCTCGATCGCCGCCGCGGCCCCCTTGACGCAGAGGTAGGGGGTGACGCTGCCATACCCCTCGGGAATCGGGTTCACCTCTCCAGCCATCGTCGTCTCCTTTCGTCCCGCCCCGGAAGGGGCACGCTTCCCGGCCACGGGCTCTCCCCGCGGACGGTGTTCTCCCGGTGTGTCGTTCCGTCGTTCTACGCGACGCGGCCTTCCGGGTTTCGTGCCGGGCCGCCTTTTCCGTACCGCGCCGTCACGTATCCGGTGACGAGACCGACCAGTGCGCCGGGAAGCATCAGCTCGAAGTAGTACTTGCCCATCTGCGCGGCCACGAGGTAGGCGAAGAAGCCGCTCACCAGGACGCCGAAGACGATCGTCGCCGGGATCGAGGCGACCTTCTTCGAGAAGAAACCGATGAGGAGACCCGCGACGAGCCCCTTGAACGTCGACCCCATCACGATCCCGAGGATGTCCTTGCGGACCTCGGGCGTGAACCACGCCGTGAGCCCGTCGAGAACACCGAGACCTCCTCCGAGAAGCAGGCCAAGAAGCACCTTGTTCATCGTCGATCTCCCTTCATCCCACCTGTTCAACGGCTTCGCCGGTTTCATTAACGCCCGGTCACGAGGAGGATCGCCGCCCGCGCCGAGAGGTAGGCCGCCACGAGGAGGAGCGCCACGCGGTGCCGGGCGGCAAACCGCGCGGCTCTCTCCCAGGGACGCTCGCGATAGGCCGTGACCGGTTCCCCGTCCAGGAGGCGGGTCACGTCCGCGGCGGGGGACGCAACGTCGGGGTACCTCTCGTCCGGCCGGGCGGCCGTCGCCCGGGCGACGATCGCCGCGAGGCGGCGGCTCGCGGGAACCGTCTCCCCGACGAGTGCGGCGAGCAGCGCGCCGAGGGCGAAGACGTCGGCGCGGTGGTCGACCCCGTCCTCGCCCCGGGCCTGCTCCGGGGCCATGAAGCCGGGCGTCCCGAGGACCGACCCGGCGGCAGTCCCCGCCGCGGGAGGGGCCGTCTGTGCCGTCTCGCCTGCCGGCTCCGCCCCTCTGCGGCCGGAGCGCTCCAGGCCCGCATCCGAGAGCACGCGCGCGATCCCCCAGTCGAGGACGAGGACCTCTCCGAACGGCCCGACCATGACGTTGTCGGGCTTGAGGTCGCGGTGGACGACACCCCGCGCGTGGGCGAAGGCGACCGGCTCGCAGACGCGCAGGAAGAGCCGGAGCTTCTCGGGGAGCGTCGCGAGGCGCGCGGCGGCCGCGTCGAGCCGTTCGCCGCGAACGAGCTTCATCGCGTAGAAGGGGCGCCCGTCGGGGAGGCTCCCGACGTCGTGGACCGGGACGATCCCGGGGTGCTCGAGCCGCGCCAGGACGCGGGCCTCGAGGCGCAGGCGGGCGGCGAGATCCCCGGAATCGTCGGGGAGGTCGAGGACCTTCAGGGCGACGCTCCGCTGCAGGTCGGGGTCCTCGGCCTCCCAGACGCTCCCCATCCCTCCCCGGCCGATCTCCCGGAGGAGGACGAATCGGGTCCCCGAGAGGTCGGGGGCTCGAAGCGCCCGGGCGACGCGCCCGACGTCCTCCCCCGCCAGCGGCCTCATGGCCCGTCCACCCCGAGGAGGGCCCGCGCCTCGAGCCGGAACTCCTCGTCGCTCCCCGTCATCTCGCCCAGGAGGCCGAGGACGATCTTGCGGAGCTCGCGCCGCGCCAGCGAGAGGCCGTTCGTGACGTCGGAGACGGAGACGCCGAAGCGCTCGGCGAGGGCGGCATAGGGGGAGGAGGCTCTCCTCCGCCCCCAGGTCGTAGATCTCGAAGAGGCGCGCCGCGATCCCCTTGCCCCTTCCGGCGAGGGCGATCTCGAGCCGCGCGAGGCCGAGCTCGAGGACGCTCCGCGCCCACTCCTTCTCGAACTCGCGCTCGGGCGACTCCCCGGGAGCGGCCAGCGCGTGCTCCAGCTCCTCGCGGGCCCCCTCGAAATCGAGGGACAGGAGAGGCACCCCGCCCCCCCGCTTCAGCCGCCCCGCCGCCTTCTCCGCGTTGGCGACGAGGCCGTCGACGCAGACCCGGAGGTACGTGCGGAGCTTCGCCTTCGACGGATCGAAGCGGGCGAGGAGATCCCGCTCGAGCAGCTCCGCGAAGAAGTCCTGGGTCAGGTCGGCGGCTTCCTCGTGCTCCTTTCCCCACTTCCGGCGGACGTGCCGGTAGACGGGCCGCCAGTAAGCCGCGACGAGAGTCTCAGCGCGCGCCGGCCGCTCCCGGCGTCCGCGCTTCGCGCCGCTTCGACGACCGAGGCCCGCGTCGGCGGGAAGAAGCCTTCGCTCATCCCTTCGGACGAAGCCTCTTCAGGACCTGTACCTGCCCGCAGTGGTAGAGGTCGTGCGCCGCCACGCCCCGCAAGAGGTGGAGCGCCTTCGCGCGGGCGGCGCCCGAGAGCCCCGGGAGCTTCCGGGCGACGGCGGCCACGAGCGCGCCGTGCTCGGCGGCGAGGAGGGCGAGATCGGCCTTCCACGCGGCCTCGTCGGGCTCGCCCTCCGGGCGCCGGAACCAGTTGCTCCCCTCGAGGGCGAAGGACCCTCGCTTCTCCCCGGTCAGCTTCCGCCTCACGGCGTACTTCCAGTAGGCGGCGTGAAGGGCCAGCTCCCAGGCGTTCGGCCGCCCCTCTCCGGGGCGCCACGCCGCCTCGGCCGCCGTCATCCCGCGGAACGAGCCGCGCAGGTTCGTGCCGTGCCACGACTTCCTCTCGAACGCCTCGGCCAGGAGGTCGAGAAGGAGGGACGTCTCGGGATCGCGCGGGGCCTCGGCCCAGGCTCCCACGCCCTCCTCTGCATGGCCGCCGCCGCCTGGGGCTCGGCCGGCGCCGAGGTCGTCACCGCCGACCCGACCTACCCGGGCCTCGGGCTCTATGCCGAGGCCCTCGGCGGAAAGGTCGTCCGCGTCCCCCACGACCCCGCGTTCCGGACCGACCTCGCCGCGATGGAGGCGCGCGTCGGGCCGGCGACGCGCCTCGTCTACGTCTGCAACCCCGCGAACCCGACGGGTACCGTCGTCGATCCCGCCGCGCTGCGCTCCTTCTGCGAGCGGGTGTCGGCGAAGGCGGTCGTCGTCGTCGACGAGGCCTACCGCGACTACCCCGACGCCGCGCGGTTCGCCTCGATGCTCCCGCTCGTGAAGAGGGGGCTGAACGTCGTCGTGACGTACACGTTCTCCAAGCTCCACGGCCTCGCAGGGCTCCGCGTCGGCACTGCGATGACGACTCCCGCACTCTCCGGCGCGCTCCGGAAGGTGCGGATGGGGGGCGCGCCGCTCGCCGTCTCCAACGTCGCCGTCGCGGCCGCGTCGGCGAGCCTCGACGACACGGCGTTCCTCGAGTCCTGCCGCCGCCGCACCGTCGCCGGGCGCGAGGCGCTCGCGGCATTCCTGCGCGAGGAGGGGCTCCCGACGCCGCCGTCGGAGACGAACTTCGTCTTCGTCCCGATGCCCTCGGGCGCCCCGGAGCTCGCGCGCGCCCTGGAGGAGCGCGGCGTCCGCGTCTCCCCGCGCGACCCGAAGCTCGGCCTGCGGGTCACCGTCGGGACGGAGGAGGATATGGTCCGCTTCCGCGCGGCGTTCCGCGAGGCGCGGGCGGCGCTCGCCTCCGCCTGACCCCTACAGCCCCCCGTCGAACGCGACCTTTCCGCCGACGATCGTCGCGAGGACGCGCGTCGAAGGGATCTCCGCGTCCGGAATCGTCGAGAGGTCCTTCGAGAGGACGACGACATCGGCGAGCTTGCCGGGCGTCAGCGTTCCCTTGAGGTCCTCCTCGAATCCGCCGTACGCATTCGCGACGGTGTAGGAGCGAAGGGCCTCCAGCCGCGTCATCCGCTGCTCGGGAAAGAAGGCGGGCCTCTTCGCCGGCTGGCGCGTCACGGAAGCGTGGAACGAGGCGATCGGGTCGACGTCCTCGACGGGGGCGTCGGTCCCGTTGCCGATCCGCGCCCCGGCGTCGAGGACCCGGCGCCAGGCGTAGGCCCCTTCCCTCGCGCGCTTCTCGCCGAGGCGGGCGGCGACGAACGGGGCGTCGGACGGGCAGTGGATCCCCTGCATCATCGCGAGGACCGGGAGCCTGGCGAAGCGGGGGACGTCGGCCGGGTCGAGGTGCTGCGCGTGCTCGATCCGGAAGCGCAGGTCCTTCTTCCGGGTGGCGCGCGAGGACGCGCTCGTAGACGTCGAGGACCTCCCGGTTCGCCCGGTCGCCGATCGCGTGGACGCCCAGCTGGAAGCCGTTCGTCACGGCGATCTCGGCCGTCCGCTCGAGGTCCTTCATGGCGTAGGTGTTCAGCCCGGTGCTCCCGGCGCGTCGGCGTAGGGCGCGAGGAGCCACGCGCCGCGTGAGCCGAGGGCGCCGTCGGCGAGCCGCTTGATGGCCCTCACCGTGAGGTGGTTCCGTCCCGCGCCGACGACCCTCGCCTTCGCGGCGCTCTTCTCGAGCTCCTCGTTCGAGGCGGAGAGCATCGCGTAGACGCGGATGCCGAGCGTTCCCGCCTCGGCACGCTGCCGATACCGCTCGACGACGTCGAAGGAGACCCCCGCGTCGTGGAGGGTCGTGACTCTTTGCGGAGGCACTCCTCGACGGCGAGGTCGATCCGCCGGTCGAGATCGGCCGTCACCTCGGCCGGAGTCCTCTTCGCGAGGTCGGCCTTCAGCGCCGCGTCGACGAGGTCCTCCGCCGTCTCGCGCAGAAGGCCCGTCGGCTCGCCCGAGGCGTCCTTCAGGATGTCGCCTCCCGCGGGCGATTTCGTGTCGCGCCCGACGCCGCGCCGCGCACGAGCGCCGCGGCGTTCACGAAGGCCGCGTGCCCGCTGGCGTGAGAGAGAAGGACCGGGTTCGACGGGGAGGCCGCGCTGAGACTGGCGTGGAGCGGAAACCCCTCGACGTTCGGCTCGGGGGGCGAGCTCCACTCCTTCTGGTGCCAGCCGCGCCCCAGGATCCACTCGCCGGGGCGGGCCTTCTTGACGGCTGCGGCGACGCGTGGCCACGAGCGCACCTCCGAGAAGGACCGCCAGGCCACCGCCGAGTCTCTTCACGACGTCACCTCCGCAGCGCCGCATTCTGCCCCTTCCGCTCGTCGGCGGAATCGACCGCTCGTCGGCCGGCCGCGCCGTTCGCCGGCTTCCGCGTGACGCCCCGGCCCCGGCGGATCAGATTTCCTGCATGATCAGCGCACCCGGACCGAATCCCACGACCCGCGCGGACGCGAAGGCCCTGCTGGCCCTCCTGGAGGTCGTCGTGAAGAGAGCGCTCGTCCTGCTCGCCGCCATCGTTCTCCTCGCCCTTCTCCTCGTGCCTCTCCTGGCGACGGCGGCCCCTCCGGAAGAGGCCGACGCGGCGGTCCGGGCGCCGGTCGAGGCCTACCTGCGCGGTCACGCGACGGGCGACGGCGAGGAGTGGCGGAAGGCCTTCCACCCTTCGGCCATGGTCACGGGCGTGAGGGACGGCAAGCTCGTCTCGATGACCGCGCCCGACTTCGTGTCGCGGGCCGCCGGAAAGCCGCCCGCCGACGAGGCGCAGCGCAAACGCCGGATCGTCTCGATCGACGTGGCGGGCGACGCGGCCCTCGCGAAGGTGGAGCTCGACTACCCGAAAGTCTTCTTCGTCGACTACCTCTCACTCCTGAGGATCGACGGCGAGTGGAAGATCGCCCAGAAGACCTACACCGGCACCTCGAAGAAGGCGCCGTGACGCCGCGTCGGCGGCCCCCGACCGGAACCGCACCGTGAAGCTCCCCGGCCGCCCCTTCTGGATCGCGCAGGTCGCCGGCTGGAGCGGGTATCTCCTCGTCCTCTGGCTCTCGGGCCTCGTCTACCTTCTCGGAGCCGTCCTTCGCCGCCCTCCTCGAGAACTTCCACTTCAAGGCGGTCGCGGCGGCGGGGGGATTCCTCACGAGCCTCGGTCTCTGGGCCGTCTACCAGCGGCTCCTCCCCGAGAGACCGAAGACCGGGAGGATCGTCCTCGTCGCCGTGACCTTCTCCTTCCTCCTCGGCCTCGTCTGGTCGGCGGCGGCCACGCGGGTCCTCTGGCCCGAGAAACCTCTCTGGCCCGGTGCCTTCAAGAGCGCCACGAACTCCGGCATCACGCTCTGGCCTGGAGCGCGCTCTACCTCGCTTCACCACCTATCGCGCCCGGCTCGACGCCGAGACGGAGCGCGCCCTGCGCGCCGACGCCCTCGCGAGCCAGGCGCCTCGAGATGCTCCGCTACCAGGTGAACCCCAGCCTTCCTCTTCAACGCGCTCAACTCCATCCGTGCGCTCATCGAGGAGGACCGGGACAAGGTGCGGCCTCATGGTGACCGAGCTGTCGGAGTTCTTCCGCTACTCGCTCCTCCACGCCCGCTCGGGCGAGATCCCTCTCGAGGCCGAGCTGGAGGCCATCCGCAGCTACCTCGCCATACAGAAGATCCGCTTCGAGGAGCGGCTCGAGGTGACCTGGGAGGTCTCCGCGGAGGCGTCGGCCGCCCGCCTTCCCGGGTTCCTGGTCCACCCGCTCGTCGAGAACGCGGTGAAGCACGGCATGGAGACGAGCCCGATGCCGCTCCGGATCGGGATCGCGGCACGCCTGTCCGGGCGCCGCCTCGTCGTGGAGGTGACGAACAGCGGGAGGCTCGCGCCGAACGGGACGTGCGAGGGGACCGGCACCGGCCTCGCGAACGTCCGCGAGCGGCTCGCGCACCACTTCCCCGGCCGGCACGCCTTCACGATCGCCGAAGAGAAGGACCTCGTCGTGGCCCGGCTCGAGCTCGACACGGAGGCGCCGTGAAGGCCCGCCTGACGGCACTCATCGTCGACGACGAGCGTCTCGCCCGCGCCGAGCTCCGCCGGCTGCTCGCCGTCCACCCGGAGATCGAGGTCGCCGGAGAGGCGGGGCGACGTCGCCGAGGCCGAGGCCGAGATCGCCCGGCTCTCTCCCCCGACGGTCGTCTTCCTCGACATCCGGATGCCGGGCGCGAGCGGCTTCGACCTCGTCGAGAAGATCCCCTCCGGGACCCGCGTCGTCTTCGTGACCGCCTACAGCGAGTACGCGCTCCGCGCCTTCGAGGCGAACGCCTCGACTACCTGATGAAGCCGGTCCCGCCCGAAACGCTCGCCGCCGCCGTCCGCAAGCTCCTCGACGGAACGCCGCCCGCGGCGACGCGCCGGCCCCTCCACCTCGACGACCCGCTCATCGTCCTCCGCCGGGACGCACTACCGGGTCGTCCGGGTGCGGCAGACTCGTCTGCCTGCGGGCCGCGCGCGACTCCTCCGAGGCGGTCACCGCCGACGGCCGGACGACGCTCGTCGGGCGAAGCCTCGCGAGTGGGAGAGGAGCTCCTCCCGCCCCCGCCACTTCCTGAGGGTCCACCGGTCGACGATCGTGAACGTCGATCACGTGGAGCGGATCGAGCCTGGGTTCAAGGCGGGTTCCGGGTGAGGCCTGCGCGGCCTGGAGGAGCTGGTCGAGGTGAGCCGGCGACACGCGGCGCTCCTCCGGGAGCGGCTCGTCTGAGCGTGCGGGTCTCGCCTCGGTTAGCATCCGCGCCACAAATCATGAGAGCGCTCCTCCCCGGCGTCGGCACGGCCGCCCTCGGCGTCGCCGTCCTCCTGACGTTCGCCTCGCCCTGACGACGAAGCTTCACGCTCCCGGCCCCGGGCGGGCCCGACGCGATGGGGCTCGTCGTCGTCTTCTTCCTTCCATCGGCGGCGTGGCCCTCGTCCTCTTCGGAGCCCTCGTCTGCGTCGCGCGCGGGGGATTGACTGGGTGAGCTGTTCACCGGGCATCCTGACGCTCGCCGTCCTGGGCACCGTCGTCGGACTGGGCATCCTCTCCGTCGGGGCGGCAGTCTTCTCGCTCGAGGTCCGCTACGCGTCGCGGACCGTCGCCGGCCTCGCCGGCGGCCTTCTCCTCCCACTCCTGGTGATCGGCGTCCTCGGGTTCCTTCTCTGGTCCGAGCCCGGTTCCGTCCCGGCGCGAGGGATGGCCGCCCCGCCGGGGCGGTCCTCGCCGGGCTCGCGGTCCCTCGCTTCGCCGGAGCTGGCTCGCTTCCTTCAAGGGCTCCGCGGAGGACGCCAGGAGGGCCGAAGAAGGGCGCGTCGCCGACGAGGCGCGGTAGGCGGAAGTGCGGCAGGAGGATGAAGCGCGGCGCGAGGGGCCGCCGCCGAGCTCGCGGCGCTCCCCGACGACACCCCGCTCGGAGACGTTCCTCACGCACCTCTTCATCGACAAGAGGCGAGGAGCACCACCGGAAGGCCATCGAGCGCATCCGGGCGCTCCTGACCTGACGGAGATGGCGGCGCGCGACTCGAGCACCCTGAGCCGCTCCAGCGAGTACGTCCTGAATTTCGCGAAGATGGCCGGGCGCCCGACCCGGCGTGGAGCCGCTCGTGCGCCAGGCGATCGTCCGTCTCGCGGCCGATTACGCGGAGGCGAAGGACCTCTCCTCGGCCGGATCACGCACGTGAAGGGCTGTCGTGGGGGCGCCCTCCTCGCCGCGCAGACGTTCGGGCCGGACCGCTCGAAGCGGAGGCCCGGAGCCTCAGGGAGGCCGTCGCCCTGTGGCCGAACGAGGAGCCATGGAACGACGCGCTCGCGGTCATCGACCTCTACCTGCAGGCGGGGCTCCCGAATAGCGGGCGCCCGCCGTCAGTCAGCGGCATCAGCCCCAGCGCCTTCGGCCAGGTCCCCGTCGGTCTTCAGGCTGCGGGTGAAGCACCCGCTCGACGAGGAACTCGGCCATTTCGGCCACGATCCAGCGGAAGGTCTCCTCGCCGACCGAGTTGAGGTCGGCGTCGGGGCGCAGTTCATGAAGTCGATGGCGTAGGGGACGCGTCCTGACGGCGAGAACTCGACGGTGTTCATGTCGTAGCCGAGCGCATCGCAGAGGGCGAGGGCGTCCTTCGTCACGCGCAGCGCCATGTCGTCCGGGACGACCTGCCCGGCGACCGCCGAATAGCGCGACTCGTGGGGCTCCTTCGGGGCGTACGGATGATCTTCACCTTCCGCCGGCCCGCGACCCAGCAGCGGTAGTCGGTGAACTCGATCGCCTCCTGGGCCATCATCGTCGGGGTCGCGCGTCTTGTCGTACGCCTGGAAAGAACTCGCGGCTGTGGACCTTGTAGACGTCCTTCCAGCCGCCGCCGTAGGCCGGCTTCATGAAGATCGGGAAGCCGAGGTAGCGGAAGACCTCGTCCCAGTCGACGAGCCTCATGTTCCTTAACGACTTCTCGGTCGTTCGGGGGTGCTCAGTGCGGCAGGAGAACCGTCCGCACGGCGACCCCAACGGCCCTCGCGACGACGTTGTCGAAGAACTTGTCGTCGGCCGACCACCAGAACGGGTTGTTGACGACCTGCACGCCGCGCGCGGCCGCACTTGAGGAGCGTCCTGTAGAACGGCACCTCGTGGCTGATCCGGTCGAGGATCACGTCGTAGGCAAACGCCTGCTCCCTCTGAGACGTGCCCGACCTGGACGGGCTCGCCGCGGCGCGGCGACGCCGGGCCAGCTCGTTGATCTCGTGGCAGAGGGCCCACGGGAACGTGTGTCCTCCATGCCGAACAGGACCTGATCGTCTTCACGCTCCCTTCGGCCCCTCCACGGATCCGGGTTCTTCCGCGTCCGGGATCGTATCGGACCCCCGGCGCCCAAAGCTCCGCGCCCGATAGACTCCCGCTTGGCAGAGGCGCGAACACCACCCTGGGTCAACACCACCTCGGCCGGACGATGGAGTTCCTCCTGTTCGGGACCGGGGCTACCCTGTGTCATCTTCCCCACCTCGATGGGCGCTTCTGGCAGGCAGAGGACTACAGGGCTCACCGGCGCTCTCGCCGACAAGGTGGATGCTGGCTACATCCAGCTCGTCTGCGTCGACCCATCGACACCGAGAGCTGGTACAACAAGAACGCGCCTCCCGCCTATCGCGTGAGGCGGCACGCCGACTACGACCGTACCTCCGGAACGAGCTCGTCCCCTACATCCAGCACCGCCCGGCTGCGGCGACCTCGGCGGTCTATGGCGCCTCCTTCGGCGCTACCACGCCGCGAGCTTCGCCGGGCGCTACCCGGCCTCGTCACGCAGGCGGTCCTCCCTCTCGGCCTCTACCTCGGGGCAGTTCCTGGACGGCTACTGGGACGACCTCTGCTACTACCACTGCCCCAGAGGCCTTGTTCGTGAACGCCGACGAGGGGCTCGTCCAGCGCCTCCTCCCAGGTCGACTGGTTCGTCGCACCGGCGAGCACGACGCGCTCATCGGCGAGAACCGGCACTTCGCCGGCCTCCTGCAGGGCAAGGGGATCCCCGTCCACGCCGAGTTCTCCAGCCCGGGGTCTGCTGCACGACTCGCCGTTCTGGCGCGACGCGGTCCGGCGATTCCTCTGAGAACCGGTAAGGAGGGACCACCCGGGCTGTCCCGCCCGGCGCGGAACGAATCCGCAAACCGTTCTCACGAAACGACATGACATCGCCGAGGAAAACCCCCGGCGCGTCGCCTGCGCGTAAACTTCCACAAGGTGAGGTGTCCATGACCATCCGCAGCCAGGTCCTCGTCGCCGCCGCCAGTCTTGCGGTCCTTCTCGGAGGCCCCGCCGCGGCCAGGGAAGTCAAAGCCGAGGAGCACGTCCTCCCGAACGGGATGAAGCTCCTCCTCGTCCAACGTCTGACGGACGAGCCGTCCGTGTCCGGCCGGTCGCGAAGGTCGGCAGCGCCAACGCGCGCGTCGGCATGACCGGCATCAGCCACCTCTTCGAGCACATGATGTTCAAGGGGACGACGACGCTCGGCTCGAAGAACCCAGCGGGACCTCGAGATCATCGGCGAGCAGGAGAAGCTCCGCGACGAGATGCGGCCGAGGAGTCGCAGATGCGCACCGGCCTGGCGGCGGCGAGGTCGACGACCTCACGGAGCCGGAGAGCAAGACCCCCCGCTACAAGGAGCTCGAGGTGAAGTTCGACGCCTGGTCGAGGAGCAGCGCGATTCCGTTGAAGAATCGAGTCGACCGGATCTTACACGACGAACGGCGCCCTCGGGGATGAACCCCTTCACCACGAACGACCTGACGGCGTACTTCATCACCGTCCCGAAGAACAAGCTGGAGCTCTGGTTCTGATGGAGTCCGACCGGCTGAAGGACCCTTGTCTTCCGCGAGTTCTACGCGAGCGGGACGTCGTCTACGAGCGCCGGCTCCGCGTCGAGTCGACCCCGACCGGGAAGCGCTCGATTATGCGTTCGGAGTCGATCTTCTGGCACTCGACGCCGTACACTTGGCCCGTCATCGGCTACGCCTCCGACGTCGCGAACATCATTAAGGCGGAGGCCGACGACTACTTCGGCGACCCACTACGCCCCGAACAACCTGACCGCCGTTCTCGTCGGCGCCTTCGGACAGGGCCGAGGCGCTGAGGTCGCGGGCGAGTACTTCGGCCGGATCCGCGCGGAAAGGTCGCCCCCCCGAGGTCGCCACGCTCCCGACGAAGTGGCAGTACGACCCGCGTCTGCTGGCGAGGCCGACACGAACCCCACCGCCGAGATCCGCTGGTACACCGTGCTCTTCCAGCACAAGGGACTCGTACGCTCTTCCGTCCTCGCCGAGCTCCTGAACGGCCGGACGGGGCGCCTTATAAGTCCATGGTCCTCCCCGATGCCGTCGCGACCCGTGCGAGCGCGCCTCGCACAACTCTGCCGGCGCCCCGGGCAGTACGCCGGTCCTTCCACGTTCGGCGCTGAGGTCAAGGGGAAGGAAGACGCCGGCCGAGGCCGCGGGTAAAGGCTCCTCGGCGAGATCGAGTGCCTGGAAGAAGGAGCCTCCGTCCCCGTCGACGAGCTCCAGAAGGTGTGAAGAAACAACATCGCGGCGGTTCGTTCTGCCGGGTCTCCCTCGGACTTCCTGATCCTCGTCCAGCTGATGGTCAACGAGGGCTGGCGGCGACTGGCAGGAGATGGACCTCGGGCCGAAGAAGCTCCGAGGCCGTCACGGCCGCCGAGTCCAGCGGGTCGCCCAGACCTATCTCGTGAAGGAGAA